>JAYVVA010000050.1:0-8450 GCA_043787435.1 Sphingomonadales bacterium
TTCCCGCAGCCGGGAGCTATCTCGCACTCGTTGCGCCGCAGGTCATCATGGGCGGGACGGCGACCATCAATGGGTCGACCGCCTATATTGCAGCCGAGCAAGTCGATGTCCGTATCAACAGCGGCGCTTTCGACATCGCTTTCATCACCGGCACCGGCGTCGCAAATGCGCTGATCCATTCGGGTACGACCACTGGTCCGGCGACGGCAAATGGCACTATCGTGATGGCGGCTATGCCCAAGAACACCGCGATTACGCTGCTGGTCGGCGGAACGATTGGCTACATGCCCGCGGCGACAGCAACCGTCCAGAACGGCACGGTCGTCCTGTCGGCCGGGCAGGACGTGGTGCTCGGTACCATCAGTCGGCCCCAGAGTTTGACCCCAGCAAACCTCGCGATCGGTAGCGGCACGTTCCGTTCGCAGCTTAGCGCACAGGCGACCAACATCCTTGCCAACCCCAATGGCAACGGACCTCTGACGTTTACGGGTAATACCACGCTGGCAGGTCTGACCAGTGTCGAAGTCCGCGCTGACACTGGCGAAACCGTGACATCGGGTGGAGATTTGACGCTGGTTTCGCAGCAGACGGGTGTCGGCGGGACGGCACGCCTCATTGCGGACGGTGTGGGTGCACTGATATCAGTCGGCGGCGTCACTCAGATCAATGCGAGTGCAGTGGGCACATCGAACTTCGCAGGCGCCGGTGGGAATGCCGTCGGCGGCACTGCGGAAATCGTGGCGCGGCAAGGCACCGTCACCATTGGTGCTGCAACTGTGCTCGCAACTGGAACGGGAGGGTTCGGAACGACGCGGTCGGGCGATGGTACGGGCGGCACTGCCCGTGTCCACGTCGAGCAATCGGGCGGCATCGGTCTCCTGGCCGGCGACCTGTCGATTTCCGCGTTTGGCCAAGGCGGTCAGGGTGGCGGACAGTTTCCCGCATCGGCTGTGGGCGGAAACGGAGTCGGCGGACAGGCACTGTACGAAGTCGCCAACCAAGGGCTTGCCCAAACTGGTGCCTTGACGATGACAGCGAACGCGGCAGGGGGCGCTGGGGGATCATCGGGGGGCAATGCATCGGCTGGTACCGCGCAGATCATGGTTGGCACCGGAACGCTGTACGCGCTCTCCACGACCCTGTCGGCAGATGAACAAACGGGCTTTGCGGAGGCCGGCGGCACGACCGGATCGACGCTGGGGACAGGCCTTGCCCGGGTCCAGACCCAGGCAGGCACTGTGCAGCTTGATAGCTTGTCGCTTAGCGCCGATGCGCGCGCCGCAGGTGGCGAAAGTTCGCCAGCCACTGCACCGGCAACAGAGGGCGCGCTTACCGCCGGCACGGTTGAGATCAATGCAAACCTGGGCGGGATTTTCGTTTTCGGTGGGCCGATCTCCGCGTCCGCGAGCGCATTCGGCACCGGAGCCAGCTTTGCGAATAATGCAGGCGCTGTGAAGGGCGGCGCTGTGAACCTTGTTGTCGCGAACAGCGGTACATTTCGGTCCGACGGGATCAATGCTCAAGCAATTGCAACCGGAACGTCGGCGTCGCTCACGCCGGGCAATGCGACGGCAGGTCAGATTACCCTGTCGCTTTCGGGCAACGCAAGTCTGCAGCTCGACAACAACGAGTCGAAGCATGACATCATTCTGACTGCTCAAGCACTCGGCGCCAGCGGCCCCGCCCCGGCTTCGGCGACCGGGGGACAAATCTCTGTCAGTTTTGGTCAAGGCCGAACGCGCGGAATTGCCGCGCTGAATGCCGACGCGAGTGGTTTTGCCGGATCCAGCACAATCGGGGGGAGCGGCGCGTCCGGCCAGGGTGGCGGCGTTGCCTTCTCGATATTGCCTGGCGCTGACGTTACCGCCGACCGCGTCAATCTGACGGCTGATGGCGCTTCAATTGCCGAAATCAGTTCGTTTCCTGTCGGACCGGGCGCTGGCAGCTCCGGCACAGGCGGAGTCATCGCCGTCAACCTGACTGGCGGCGCTTTCACAACCAGCAGTTTTGGTATTTCGGCATCGGGCCGGGGAGCGGATGGCTTTGCGGTGTCGGACGGCCCGGGGACCATTGCCGGCGGTGGCGTTGGCGGGACCGCGACGTTTACCATTGACGGGACGACGGCAACGATCGCCTCGATTTCGGCTGATGCACTTGGACGTGGCGGTGTCGGCGGCGATGGTGTGTCAGAATACGGCACGGCTTCATCCGCGGGCGCCAATGGAACTGGCGGCAACGCAATGCTCCTCCTGAAATCGGGTACTCTCAACTCGAGTACGATCCAAATCAACGCGAATGGAATCGGCGGCGACGGCGGCAGCGGCGATAGTGTCGACGGTGCCGCCGCGGGATCAGGAACCGGGGGCAGTGCGACGTTTCGTAACCTCGCCAACAGTATCATTGGGACAAGCACCCTCACCGCTTCTGCAACGGGTTATGGCGGGTACGGCGGCGGGTCATCAGTTACGGAATCGGCGCTGACAGGGCTCAATGGAGGCGACGGCGGTGCAGGCACTGGCGGCGTCGCGCTGATTGACTGGCAGGGCCAATTATCAGCGCGAACGCTGGTCCCCCCTTCACTTGTTGCTTCGTCGCGTGGTGAGGGTTTCGACGGCGGCACCGGATACGATGCTAAAACGGTACAAGCCGGTGCGTTCGGTGGCCAAGGCGGCGATTCACGCGGCGGGACCTCGACGATCCTGATATCGGGACTTTCGACGCAATTTTATACGATCAACGCTGATGCAGGGGCGACCGGCGGTTCTGGTGCCAACGGGAATGCAACCCGGCGCGGCGGCGACGCGAAGGCGGGAACCGCCCAGGTTCGCGTGATCAATGCGCCTTTGGTTGTCGGCACGCTGATCATCAACTCGAACGCGCAAGCCGGTCAGGCGCAGGCCGGTAGCTTTGGTGCAGGTCCGCGCGGCAGCGATGCAAGAGGCGGGACGAGCTCGCTCGAGGTCGATGGTCAAAACGGAGCCTATGTTGCAAGTGGCGGCGGGCAATATGTCTCTGGCGGGACGCCGATCCTGAGCTTGTCCGCCAATGCCAACGCAACCAATGGCGTCTCGGGTGGCAACGGGACCACGGGAAGTGATGGCGGCCGCGGCGGCAACGCAAGCGGCGGGCAGGTGTCAATCCAGGTGATCGATGGCTTGGTCGACATCAGTGCTCCGGCCAACGTTGGACTGTATCTCAATACGCTGGGCGGAAATGCCGGAAATGGCGGCAATGCCACGACCTACCAGCCAACAGGCGGCGGTGCTGGTGGAGACGCTGGCACTGCAGTTGGCGGAACGCTGACGCTGAATGCCGCAGGCGGGCAACTCGCCCTCGGCAATATTTTGCTCGCTGCAAACGCGACAGCGGGTGCGGCCGGTTACGGCGGCGGGGATGCCGGAGGACCGGCAATCCCGGGCATCCCGGCAAGCCCCGGCGTCCCCGCCGTCCCCAGTGTGCCGGCGATCCCCCCTGCGTTTGGTGCGAAAGGTATGCAATCGTTCGGCGTCGGCGGCACGATCAACATTGGGTCGCAGACGAGTGCCAGCGGCGCGGATGGCCTGGTTATGGCGGGCGATGTCAGTATCAGTGTCAGCGCGAGCACGAACGGGCATGGCAACGTTGGCAACGCCGGTATGGTTTCAATTGCCAATACCAACTCAGGTGGCGGCGTGCTGCACCTGAGATCGCTCACGGTTGATGCCGGGTCGACGAACAACAATTTCGTTTCGGGCGCGACAACGCTCACCGCCGACAATTCTCCGATTACCGTCGATGGCGATATCCAGATCCTTGGGCCCACAAATGCTTATGTACGAACCAGCGGCATCGGCGCGATCACTGCTGGCGGTAACATCGACATAAAAGTGCAGGGCTATTTCGGGATCGATCAATTTGGGGGAACCGGTCAGCCAACTCTCAAGGCCACCGCGGTAACCGCAGTCGGAGACTATGGAATAAACGCACAAACCGGGCTGATTGGCGCTGACACGAACATCATATTGTCATCGGCTTATGGGTCAATCACTGCTGGCGGACTGACTGCGGGTCGCGACATTGGTGTGACCACGAGCAATGGCGATATCACGCTCGGGGCGATCAATTCGGGCGGTAACACGATGATCGAGGCACCGCCCTCGGCAAGCCTGATTACCGTAGCGCAGGCAACGGCCGGCGGCTTCCTCGAAGCGCGCGGCGGCGCCCTTCGTTTCGGGAATATCACGGCAGGAACCGATGCGATCCTGTCCACCTTCAACGGGAGCCTGACCGTCGGGAGCGTGACAGCCGGAGACGATATCTTTCTGACGGTCAATGGCTCTGCCGCGGACCCGAACATCATCGCGCCAGACTCGCAGACCGGTGCAGGAGGGACGACAGCTTTTGCTCTCGTTACAGGCGATCTGCGTTCGACGGGCCTGGGCAGCGACACTGCGGCAAGCGGACCAGCGACCTTCAAAGGCGCCGGGCCCACCGGAAACATTATTCGGGTCCGCAGCAGCGGTGCTGTCCAGACCGGATCCATCACGACTGCCGGCTACACGATCCTCTCGTCCGACAGCGGTTCGGTAGCCGCCGGCAATATCAACTCACTCGCGGGTGTTGGCATCTTCGCGCGAACGGACGCGCCACTCGCCGATATAACGACCAACGGAACGTTCTGGCTTGGAAACTCGTCGCAATATTTCCTCGTGGTGCCGACATATCAAGTCACAAATTTCCCCTTCTCGCAGACGCCGACAAACGGCACCGCAACGCTAGGTACGGTGAATGCTGGTTTGATCCGGGGGTCGACGACTGGCGCCCTGACATTCAACAAGATCGCGACAACGTCGGACATGTCCTGGAATACAGGGAATTCAACCACAGTCGGTGGAGGCATCACGGGGAATGGTGTCGCGTCTGGCGCAAGCCTCACATTGGTCGCCGGAGGAAACCTGTCCTTCACCGACGCGACGTCACGGCTTTCGACCCTTCTCATCAGTCAAACTCGTTCGGTAACGGGTAACTCTGTGAGTTCGACTGGCGGTGCCGTCGATGTGGGCAGTCAGTTGGGTGTCGACATCGGCACGATTGTGACGCCGGTGCAGGCGACTTTGGGGGCGTCCAACGGAGATATCCATGTCGGTGCAAATCTGACGGCTGGCGACGTTATTGCCGCGGGACGTAATATTTTGCTCGTATCGTCGGGAGTCATTACAGCTTCCAGCCTGCAAGCGTCGGCGGGTAACATCGATGTTTCGGCGACAAATGGTCTCTCTGTCACTGACGGGCACGCCACAGGAAACATTACACTTTCGACAAACGGAACGGCGGCGCTCGCCACCATCCACAGTGACCTCGATACCACCGTTACAGCTCATGAGATTGATGTCGGGGCTGGTGCATATGCCGGTCGAGCTTTGGCGTTCAACGCCAAGGGGCTGATTTCGGTCAATGGCAGCGTCAATGCCGGCTCTATCGCTTTCAGGTCGGGCGATATCAATATTGTTGGGGAGGCGACCGTCGGCACGCTTGGATTTACTCAGCAGCTTTCATTGACGAACACCGCAGATACGAAAACCTTTATCGGCGGGGCTGACAACAGCGATGGCTATAGCCTGTCCAGCGCAGAGATCGGGCGGCTCGCAGGCGAAAATATATCCGTCGTCGTCGCGTCGCAGAGTCAGTCGAGCAACGGCCAGGTACCGTTGGCGCTGACGCCCAATATCGCGCCTGACCTGATTTTGGATAGTTTGACGATCACAGGCGCCCGGACCCTTGGCCCGAATGGTACGTTCCTCATAGAGACGCCGGGCAAGATGCGCGTCATCGGGACGGTTGCGCTCAACGGGATGACTGCCAATAACCGGCTCGACCTCCGCGCCGTGACCGCCATCGAGGCCTTGCCGACAAGCAGCATCACCATCCAGAATTCGGCGGGCCTGACCGGCACACTGACGTTGGCGGCGGAGGACATTATTGCCTCTTCGTCCGCTGCCCTCACCGATGTTGCTGCCGCAACAACGTTGACCGCTGCAAGCGACCGGTTGGGCGCGAACAATGTCTCACCCAGCGATGGTGGCTATTTCCAGGCAGGCGGTATCGTCGCTACCGTTTCCAAGGGCATTTATATCCAGAACACTGGTACGTCGACGACGACTGGCAACCGGGATTACGCAATGCGTCGCGGTTTTACTGTCGGGGCCAACGGCTTTGCCATTGTCCAGGCTAGCAGCGCCCCGGTGCGTGTGGCAATCAATGGCAGGCAGGTCATCACCCCCATGGCGACGACAGGCACACCCGCTGCCAGCGGCTTTGCGACGGGCGTCGATGTCGTCCCGTTGATCAAGTTTGTGCCATTCGGGCAGCAGTCGGGCACACCCTTCAGCGTTGCGGCGACTGGCGCGACCCCAGCCCAGCGCCAGCAGGCAGCGGCGATCTTCGACCCGTTGTCGACGGTCAACGGATGCTCGATCGTTAGCGGCTCGTCTTGCCAGAACTCGCCCCTCAACGATCCGACGCGTGATCTTCTGGAAGGTGATTTCGGCCAAAAGTCAGTCACCCGTCTCTTGCCGTTATCGATCATCCAGCTGAAGGACTATGCAAACGCTGGCAACGAACCGCTGATTGACGAGCCGGTCACTGGCGCAGGCAACGACGATCTGTGGTCTGTCGACGACAGCAAGACATGCGATCCGGTTAAACAAGCTTGCAAGTAAGCCGGTTGACGCGGCGCGAGGGCTGACCGAAGGCCACCGTCATGTCCGTGCCTCTTCAACTTTTCGACAGCCTGAACCGTTCAGCGCGCGAGTTTGTCCCCATCGAGGCAGGCCATGCCCGGGTTTATTCGTGCGGGCCAACAGTCTATCATTTTGCCCACCTCGGCAATTTACGTGCCTATGTGTTCACCGACACGCTGACCCGCGTGTTGCGGTGGAAGGGGCTCGAGGTGACGCATGTCGTGAACATTACCGACGTTGGCCATTTGACATCCGATGCTGACGCTGGCGACGACAAGATGGCGGTGGCGGCGGCGCGCGAAGCAAAGACGATCTGGGACGTGGCCAAGTTCTATACAGAGGCGTTCAAGAATGACGTCGCTGCGCTCAATATCCGCGAACCAAGCCGCTGGTCGGTGGCGACCGATCATGTTCAGGAGATGATCGCGTTTGGCGAACGGATCGAAGCCAAGCACTGTTACGAGCTCGAGAGCGGTCTTTATTTCGACAGCACCACGGTATCTGACTACGGCAAGCTGGCCGGGGCCAGTGACGGGCCACAAGAGCGTCGCATTGCCGAGGTCGGCGGCAAGCGCCATCCATCCGACTTCGCGATCTGGCGGAAGTCATCGCCGGGCGAGCAACGCCAGATGGAATGGGCGTCACCTTGGGGAAAAGGCGCGCCGGGGTGGCACCTGGAGTGCTCGGTTATGAGCCTCAAGTATCTCGGCAATCAGTTCGACGTCCACACCGGGGGCATCGATCACCGGCAGATCCATCACCCGAACGAAATCGCTCAGAATCAAGCGTATACGTGTACATCGGCGACGGGAGCCAACTGGTGGATGCACAATAATTTCCTTGTCATGCGTGAGGGGAAAATGGCGAAATCGAGGGGCGAGTTTGCGACCCTGCAGTCAATCGTCGACAAGGGCGTGCATCCGCTCGCCTACCGTCTGATGTGCCTGCAAGCGCATTACCGAAGCGAGTTAGAGTTTTCGGGCGAAAGTTTGCTGGCGGCGCTGACAAGGTTGAAACGTCTGGTCATGGCCATTGAGGCGCTGCGTGCCAAAGCGGACACAGCCGTCATGATCACGCCCGAAGCGCAGGCCTTGCTCGACAGGTTTGAAGAAGCGGTGTGCGACGATCTCAACGTGCCCAAAGCCTTGCCCGTGCTTGACGAGGTGTTGACGCTGAAGTCCCTGACGCCGGGGACGCGTCTGCATCTCATTGAACGGATGGATCAGGTGCTCGGGTTGCGGCTCGACGGCTTGACGCGCACGGCGCTGCGCGTGAGGCCCGCGCACGCACAGACCGATGAGCGAGCGATCGCAAAATGGCTCACCGAACGCAAAGCCGCGCGTGCTGCCAAAGACTTCGGCCTTTCCGACCGCATTCGCGACGACCTGGCGGGTGCCGGAGTCGAAGTCATGGACGGCGATGCACTGGAGTGGGACTGGAAGGTCGAGCTATGACCCTTGCCACCCTCCCCGCGCTTGTTCGTCCGTTGGTCGAATCGAGACTCCCGGACTGGCTCACGCCGCGCTGGTTTGCGTCGAGGACGGAAGCGCTGGCGCTTGCGCCGGATGCCGAGATTGGTTGGTTCGACATGTACGAGAAGCCGGACATGGCAGTCGCCATCCGTCAGGCGGCAGCAATGCGCTGGTTGCATACGCTCTACGCCGGTGTCGACGGGATTCCGCTCGACGTCCTCGCCGGACGAGGCGTCGTGCTTACCAATGGTGCGGGGAC
>JAYVVA010000051.1:0-3534 GCA_043787435.1 Sphingomonadales bacterium
GGCCGATGGAAGAACAACCGGGTGGAGAACAGCCACCTGCCGTTCCGACGACGAGAACGTGCGATGCTGCGATTTCGTCGAATGAAGACACTCCAGAAATTCGTTTCCGTACACGCCTCCGTCCACAATCATTTTAACCACGAACGCCACCTCGTCGATCGCCAAACCTACCGAATCCGCCGCTCGGCCGCCCTGGCCGAGTGGCAGTCGCTCGCCACCTGAAGATCGATGTCTTAGCCCAAGTTGCGTCCAGCAAAGACAGGTAACGATTAGGCTGATAGCACCCAGCGCAGCAACGTTGCAAAGGAAGTCGTGACCGAGAAGTTCGTGCTCGAGATGCGCATCCTTTTGATGGGATATGAGCATGCGCTACAATCGCTCAGGGAAAAGGGTGATGACCCGGCTGGCCTCGGCGAGTTTGCCGACGATTTCGGGCGAATGGCTACTCGCGGTGCTGCATCGACCGTGCTGGCGCTTGCGGAGAATCTCCCGAGGATCGTTGATCAGTCATCCCTCGTAGCAGAGGATGCGGACTAGTGCCCGCGAGAGCCACTCGGCGCAGCCGCCGAACAGAGCCCAGTGCTACTTAATACAGGCCAGCGCTGACCACGGAGTGTGCTCGTAGATCGCCAGCTCAAGTGTATCGGGGACGAAGCCGGCGTGAGCGGCGCGGAGTGGCCGCCACTCGACGATCTGCCCTGTGAACGTGCAAATGACCAACGCAACGAAGCCGAATTTCGCCCAGGTAACGGCGGAAGGGAAGTCTGAGCCCTAGCTCTAGTGCGACGTTCCGCCAAGATGCTCGGGATACACGGCGGACACACAGACACGGTCGGGCTATTCCCCCGACCTGCAAATGAGGGAAAAATGCCGCTTTCCCATGGGTTTCGTGGTCGGGGAGACAGGATTCGAACCTGCGACATCCTGCTCCCAAAGCAGGCGCGCTACCGGACTGCGCCACTCCCCGACGACGGAGGCTTTGGACACTTGCGCTGCGGAAGGCAAGAACTACTCATAAACGCATTGCTCTCGGTGCGCTCTTTTTGGCGCTACCGTACGATCGTCCAGTTGAAAGCCTGGGTTGATTTCGCCTCGTCGGCGCTCGTCTCGGGAAAGGGTGGTGGGCCCGGCAGGACTTGAACCCGCAACCTAGCCGTTATGAGCGGCCAGCTCTAACCAGTTGAGCTACAGGCCCGCACCAAGGGGACCGCTAGCGGATTGCAGGGCACCAGGGCAAGTCACGTGCCAAGAACCAATCAGCAGGCGCGATCGCTCGAGCGTTGGCCTTGGGCGGGGAGCGTCAACTCGAAACGGTCGGCGCGGGTCGCAAAACTGCCTCCTGCCTGAGCTGCCAATCGCGCAACCAAGCGTAAAGTGAAGCCAAGACCGAGCAACGGAGCCTCGGGCCAATCGCCGTCAGGCCCATAACCGGGATCGAGTAAGGTGCGTTCGTCGCGACCGTCGATGACCATCGAGCGGGAGACCGAACAGGTGACGCCCGTGGCGCTGCGTTCGAGGGCTACCCTGACATTCTCGCCCGGCGTCGCAATTGCCGCCGCCGCCACTAGGAGCCGCGATATCATCCGCTCGGTCGTCAGCGCGGGAGTGGTAACCGGCGCCGGGTTGTCAGCGCCACACAATATCAGCTCGACACCGCGTCCCGCCAACGGCCGGCGGTGGGTAGCAACCACGGTCTTTGCAATCAACGCAAGATCGAGTTCGCCGGTGGCCTCTTCGGCCATCCTTCCACTGTCGAGTCGTGCACTCGTGTCGAGATCATCGACCATTGCAACCAGCCGTTCAGCGTCGATCATGATTGCGCGCGCTCGCTCGCGGTAACGTAGCGCCGCCGGCCCCAGCATTTGCTTGTCGATCATTTCAGCAAAGCCCTGAATCGCATTCAGTGGTGTGCGTAGCTCATGAACCAACTGCCGCAGCGAATCGGGAGAGATACCGGTAATTGCGGACGCTCCGCCGGCGCGATCTCCGGGTGCCGGACGACGCGCCTCGCCCCGATATCCGCAGAATCGGCCGTCGCGTGGGTTGAACCAGGGCGCAGCCGTGATCAGCCAGTCCCCGCCTGCGTCGCTGGCTCCGGCGACGAGTAACCGTGCGTCGCGAAACGGTGCTCGGCGACGCCACGCACCCGCCGCCTGGCCATCGACGCCTGCCGTGCCGAAACTGGCCGTTTCGCCGATCGTCAATCCGACAATGGCTTCACGCGGCACGCCGTCGACCCAGTCAATGGTGCCGTCGACCATGGTTTCGAAAAGAAAGGCCTCTGTGGAGACTTCGGTTTCTCGGTGTGGCTCTGGATCGCCCAGAATGGGCACGGGTACGCGCCGACGGTAGGCAGCGATCCGATCCACCAAGTCGCGGATTTGCGTCAACCCCGCGACAGGCTCAACTTCAGGTGCTGCTTCTGCCACGCCCACCCAGGCCGGTAGTGCGAGGTCGCCAAGCGCGAAGCGCCCAAGCACACCGACTGCACCAACAGGCAAGTCACGACGGTTGCGCAAAATGTTGCGCGATGCTGGTGCCATTACCGGAATGAGACGCAGCCACGCCGCATCGTCCAGCGTGAGCCGTGAGAGAAAGGGTGCGGCGACGCTCGGCTCATCGGCTGCAAACAACGCCGCGACGCCGGGGTCGTCCGACCGTCCCGCCAGGCTCGCGGCAGCAAGGCGCCGTTCTGTTGCCGGAACACAGGTTCGTAATTCGGCCAGGCGCTGGAGGGCCAAAGCGCGGGCCTCGTATGGGAGCGCCTGTCCACCTTGCGCCAGTATATCGACAATCTGACGCCATGACGCGACGCGACCGCCATCATCGCGGTCCCCCAGATGCATGGCGGTCGCCAACATCGACTCAAATCGCCCTGCCATTTCTAGCCCGAATCCTCAGTCTGGTCCCTAGAATGCGTCCACGCTGTTCCGCGCGCCAACTCACTGCTGACTATCGAACCAGGCTGGCAAGGCAAGCGGCCAAAATGACACGTCACAAGGTGGGACAAACCAACGTCAAGATCGGCGAATACTTATAGCCGCGACGGCGCGCGCCATGGTGCAAGCAGGCGGGCATTGAATATTTCTCAATTTCGAGGCACGTATTGGGCTCTGGTGCGCGGCGGAGCCAGTGCCAGCGGCTTGGCCACTGCCCGACCAGTTTGAAAGGCCGCTCGCTCGCTCGCAGACAAGCCGAGGGTACGGGTAATAATATTATCCTGTGGCATTCCCCAGCGGAATCTTGATACGGTGTATAGCATGATACGCGCACTCGATCCGATCGACCGGCAAATCCTCCGGGAACTTCAGTCCGACGGTCGTATGACCAATGTCGAGCTTGCCACTCGTGTGGGTCTAACCGCCCCGCCCTGTTTGCGCCGTGTGCGCACACTGGAAGAAGAGGGTACCATTCGTGGCTATCACGCCGAACTCGACGCCTCGCGTCTTGGTTTCGGGATCATGGTATTTGCGATGGTTAGCCTGAAGAGTCAGGCAGAGGCCGACCTGCGCGCGTTCGAATCGCATGTTGCAA
>JAYVVA010000052.1:0-2222 GCA_043787435.1 Sphingomonadales bacterium
CGCGATTCTCGAGACCGACCAGGCAGCGCCGGTAAAGCAGCGGCATACGGCGAAGCGGATATTTGAGCGGCTGCGCGACGAACATGGCTTCTCCGGGGGCTATACGGTGGTGAAGGACTATGTCCGTGTCTGCCGCGTGCGCGGGCGAGAGATTTTCGTGCCTCTGGCGCATCCGCCGGGCCATGCGCAGGTGGACTTTGGCGAGGCGGTCGGCGTGATTGGCGGCATACGCCAAAAGATCCACTTCTTCTGCATGGATCTGCCGCAGTCGGATGCCTGCTTCGTGAAGGCTTACCCACGCGAGACGACCGAGGCGTTCCTGGACGGTCATGTCGCCTCGTTTACGTTCTTTGGCGGCGTGCCGATGTCGGTTCTGTACGACAACCTTAAGATCGCGGTGGCCAAGATTTGCGGTGACGGCAAGCGCGAGCGCACGCGGGCGTTCAATGAACTGGTCAGCCACTATCTGTTTGCCGATCGTTTCGGTCGACCGGGCAAGGGCAATGATAAAGGCAAGGTCGAAGGATTGGTCAAATACGCCCGTGCCAACCTCATGACGCCGATCCCGCTGGCGG
Source organism: Sphingomonadales bacterium (assembly GCA_043787435.1). Taxonomy (GTDB): domain Bacteria; phylum Pseudomonadota; class Alphaproteobacteria; order Sphingomonadales; family Sphingomonadaceae; genus Sphingomonas_O. The sequence continues at coordinate 576 of JAYVVA010000052.1, forward strand.
CCAGCTATGACGATCTGAACGCCATGCTGGCCGAACGCTGCCGCGCCCGCCAGCGCGACCGCGCCGGCCGGCTGACCCAGAGCATCGGCGAACGGCTTGTTGCCGATCTTGCGGTGCTGCGTGATCTGCCTGCAGTGGCATTGGAGCCGTGTGAGAAGCGCAGCACGCGGGTCTCATCGACCGCCCTCGTCCGCTACCGCTGCAACGACTACTCCGTGCCGACAGGCTATGGCTTCCAGGATGTCATGGTGAAGGGGTTCGTCGACGAGGTCGTGATCTTGTGCGGCGGTGCTGTCGTCGCCCGGCACTCTCGCGCCTATGGCGAAGGGGAGTTTGTCGCCGATCCGTTGCATTACCTGGCACTGATAAAGACCAAGCCGAACGCGCTCGACCAGGCCGCAGCCCTGCAGGGCTGGGACCTGCCGAAGGTGTTTCAGCCTCTGCGCCATCCGCTCGAGAGGCGCATGGGAAACCGCGGCAAGCGTAACTTCATCCAGGTGCTGCGGCTGATGGAGGCCATGCCCAAGGACATCGTCACGGTCGCCGTGACCGAGGCGATCCGGCTTGGCGGCACCGGCAAGACCCATGTCGCCCTCGCGCTCGGCTTGGCGGCCTGCCAGAAAGGCTTCTCGGTCACGTTCACCGCCGCCGCCGCATTGGTCAGCCAATTGATGGAAACGCGTGACGAGCGACGTCTGCTCAAACTGCAACGTGACCTGCAAGGCGATGAAGCTGCTCATCATCGACGAACTTGGCTACGTGCCTTTGTCGCCGATCGGCGCCGAGTTATTGTTCAAGACGTTCTCGCAGCGCGACGAGCGCGGCTTGACCATGGTTACCTCAAATCTGCCGTTCGAGGACTGGACCTCGGTGATGGGGTCGGAGCGGCTCACCGGCGCCCTGCTCGATCGGCTCACCCACCACGTCAGCATCCTGACCATGAATGGCGACAGCGATCGTCTCAAGCAATCTGCCGGTCCTCGGCGCGCCGCCGCCAGGGCGGAGCAAAACCGAGCTACCACCGAGATCGTCGATCCCGACACCGGCGAGATCACCACTGAACTGATGGGGTGAATGCCCCCTTCGCCCGGCATCGTATGATGCCTGACCAGCGCGTTTTTGCGCGGGAGAAGGAGGAGCACATGACTGACGTTCACATTCTCGCGATCGACCTTGCCAAGCGCAGCTTTCAGGTCTGCGCGACCGCCATGGGAGGGGCGTGTGTGGATGCCCCCAGTTTTGCAAGGTGATTCTCAAACGGTTTTGACGGCTTGGCGCTTCTATCGCTCGTGTGTCAGGCCTCTTGATGTGGCCTGATATTCGCCACGGGCCGGTATGCAGTTCGAAGAACGAGGTCCACATCGGTTCAGAGAGCTTGGATAGCTCGAGCGCCGGGACTGGTTTGCTCGTCCTGGAACATTGAAGTCCTTGCCGCATAATCGTCAGTCGATCTCCTTGCCGGGGCTTGCGGCCCCTAAGCGCGTCCCGCTTTGCCTTCGGTTGAAGGCGAGCAGGTCACGCTATCCGGTAATTCTGTTCGCGGGTCATCATCGCCCAGATCGTACGCGCCATCTTGTTGGCAAGCGCGACGGCTGCCACCATGCGGGGCTTGCGCCCGAGCACGCGACCCAGCCAGTTGTCGGGCAT
>JAYVVA010000053.1:0-9418 GCA_043787435.1 Sphingomonadales bacterium
AGGTAATGCCGCCTCGCGCAGCCGCGCAATCATCAATTCACGACCCTTCGACCACGTCGTCAACAGGGTGAATGCAATCGCGCCGATAAGCAGCGGGAACCACCCACCGTCAGGCACCTTGGTCAAGTTCGACGCAAAATAGGCCGCGTCTATGGTCAGGAAGATAGCTGTCGTCAGAACGACCAGCCACATCGGCCATTTCCAGACCTTGGCGGCGAGCACGGCAAGCATGCACGTCGTGATAAACATCGTGCCTGTAACCGCGATGCCATAAGCAGCAGCGAGGCTCGTTGACTGCTGGAACATCAAAACCAAAAGGACAACGAGGATCATCAACGTCCAATTGGCCATCGGGACATAAATCTGTCCCGCGGCCTTTGCGCTGGTGTGCTCGATCTTGAGACGTGGCATCAGCCCCAGCTGAACCGCTTGCTGACAGAGTGAAAACGCACCGGTGATTACTGCCTGGCTGGCGATGATCGTTGCGAGCGTAGCAATGATGACGAGCGGGAGTCGCCAAGCCTCGGGCGCCATGAGAAAGAAGGGGTTTTGCGCGGCCGAGGGATCGTGAAGCAATAAAGCGCATTGTCCGAGATAGTTAATCAATAAAGCCGGAAAGACGACAAACAGCCACGCATAGGCGATCGGCCGTCGCCCGAAGTGCCCCATGTCGGCGTAAAGCGCCTCAGCGCCGGTGACGGCGAGAACGACCGAGCCAAGCGCGAGAAAGCCCAGCACCGGGTCGTCGGCCATGAACCGCCACCCCCAGAGTGGGCTCAATGCTTCGAGCACTTCGGGCCGCTGAATGATGTTCACGACGCCCAGAATAGTGAGCATGATAAAATACACGAGGACGATGGGTCCAAACAGTTTGCCGACCGTATCGGTCCCGCGCGCCTGGAAGAAGAAAAGACCGACCAGGATGCCGATCGAGATGGGAATGACCAATGCCGTAAACCGTGCATCGACAACCGACAGCCCTTCGACCGCCGACAAAACCGAGATCGCCGGCGTGATGATCGCGTCGCCGAAGAACAGCGCCGTGGCCAGCACACCAAGCATCAAAAGAGGTCCGCCGCGTTTGGCGCCAGTCATCCTTGACACCAGGGCGAAAAGCGCCAGACTTCCGCCCTCGCCCTTGTTGTCCGCGCGCATGATCAGCATGACATATTTGATCGTCACTATGATGACGAGCGACCAGAAGATCAGGCTGAGTGCGCCGTATATATGCAGCCGATCGACCGCAAGCGGATGATGCCCGACAAAAACCTCTTTGAGGGCATACAGCGGACTCGTCCCAATGTCGCCGAACACAACGCCGAGCGCGCCGAGAGCAAGCGTGTGAAAGCTGCCATGGATACCGTGTGGCTGGTCCTCGTCGCCGTCGGGAGCTGCGACAGAGGCGGATGCCGCAGATAGTGTCGTAGACGCTGTCGTAGACATCGACGGGCGGACCCAGCCTCTCATGCCAAAATCCCGGCTCAGCGCCGGACGCGCGCCTCTAGCACCGTGTTAGTGGTCGCGCAATCGAGACAAATACGCCGGATGATGTTACCGAGTCGCGTAAGATTGTTACGCACATTTTCACGGGGAGAATCGCGGTGCGCGTTGGTGTTCCAAGGGAAATCAAGAACCATGAGTATCGTGTTGGGTTGACCCCAGCATCGGTTGCCGAACTGACAGCCGCAGGCCACGAGGTCGTGGTTGAAGCACTCGCCGGCAACGGTATCGACTTCAGCGACCGCGACTACATGAACGCTGGCGCGCGGATCTTGCCAAACGCAAGCGAGGTGTTCGCCGCAGCAGACATGATTGTGAAGGTAAAGGAACCGCAAGCTGCCGAGATCGCGATGCTTCAACCGCGCCACACGTTGTTCACGTATTTGCATTTGGCGGCCGACAAACCGCAGGCCGAGGGACTGATGAAATCGGGCGCCACCTGCATCGCCTATGAAACGGTAACGTCGCGCGCCGGCGCCCTTCCGCTCCTCAAACCCATGTCCGAAGTCGCGGGCCGTATGTCGATTCAGGTTGGGGCACACTATCTCGAAAAAGAACAGGGCGGGCGCGGCGTCCTTCTCGGCGGCGTCCCGGGCGTTGCTCCGGCGCGCGTGGCAATCCTGGGCGGCGGCGTTTCGGGCGTCAACGCAGCGCAAATGGCGGTCGGCATGCGAGCCGACGTGACGATTTACGACATCAGCAACGATCGGCTGGCCGAACTGGACATGTTCTTTTCAAGCCAGATCAAGACGCAATATGCCTCGCGCGCCGCGATCGCGGCGGCAGTCGAAAAGGCGCACCTCGTTATCGGCGCCGTGCTGGTTCCGGGCGCAGCAGCGCCCAAGCTTGTCACGCGCGACATGCTCAAAACAATGAAGCGTGGTTCCGTGCTGGTTGACATTGCGATTGATCAGGGTGGCTGCTTTGAAACGAGCCGGCCGACAACCCACGACGATCCGGTATTTATAGAGGAAGGCGTCATCCATTACTGCGTTGCCAATATGCCCGGCGCAGTCGCGCGGACATCAGCTTTCGCCCTCAACAACGCGACGCTGCCATTTGTCATACGCCTCGCAAATCAGGGCGCGGAAGCAGCGATGGCAGCAGATCCGCATCTTGCGGCGGGGCTGAACGTGTCGGGCGGCCATATCCGACACCGTGCGGTTGCCGATGCATTGGATCTACCGTTCATTGCCTGATTGGGTGTAACTGAGGGGATGAGTCGTTTCTCCCCTCAGTTTCTTGACGAATTGCGTGGACGAACGTTGCTGTCGGCTTTGATCGGCCGCTCGGTGAAGCTGACGCGTGCGGGGCGCGAGTGGAAGGCGTGTTGTCCGTTCCATCACGAGAAGAGCCCCAGCTTTTACGTCAACGACGACAAGGGTTTTTATCACTGCTTTGGTTGCTCGGCGCATGGTGATGCCATCCGCTGGATGACCGATCAGCGCGGGCTGCCCTTCGTCGATGCGGTCAAGGAACTCGCCGACGCTGCCGGGCTCGCGCAGCCGCCACCCGACCCTCGCGCCGCCGAGCGCGACGAGCGCGCTTTGAAGCAACATGGCGTCATGGCGGCATCGGCTGAATGGTTCGCAGAACAGCTGGGCACCGACAGCGGCGCGGGAGCGCGGGCCTATCTGACCAGACGCGGCATTTTGCCGAAAACGGTCGAGACGTTTGGCATTGGCTACGCTCCCGACCGTCGCGATGCGCTGAAGTCAGCGCTCTACCGCTACGGCGAACCCGAGCTGATCGAGGCAGGCTTGCTGATCAACGTTGAGGGCAAACCTCCCTATGACCGGTTTCGAGGGCGGTTGATGATTCCGATCCGCGATCCGCGCGGGCGCGTTATTGCGTTTGGCGGTCGCATACTCGACACGGGCGAACCCAAGTATCTCAATTCGCCCGATACCCCGCTCTTCGACAAGGGGCGCACGCTCTACAATCTCGATCGCGCGACGGCGGCAGCACGCAAAATTGGTCGATTGATCGTCGTTGAGGGGTACATGGACGTGATCGCGCTTGCTCAGGCGGGTATTGCCGAAGTGGTCGCTCCGCTTGGCACTGCGCTCACGGAGGCGCAGCTGGAACGCCTGTGGCGCGTCGTCGATGTCCCGGTGCTGTGCCTCGATGGTGACAGTGCGGGCACGAAAGCCGCGGTCCGTGCCGCCGAACGCGCGCTTCCCCTGATTGCACCGGGGCGTTCGCTGTCAATTGCCAAGCTCCCTGCTGGAAAAGATCCGGACGACATCGTGCGGAGTGGAGGCGCCGCTGGGTTCGAACCGGTAATCGCCGGCGCGTTGTCGCTGATCGATCTGCTGTGGGAGCACGAAGTGGCCGCCTTGCCTCTTAAAACGCCAGAGGCGCGTGCGGGATTGAAACGCCGGCTTTCCGAGCTCACCGCAACGATCGTAGATGCCGATGTGCGTCAACAATACTTGGAAGAGATCCGCCAGCGGTTCGAAGCAGCGTTTTTCGCACCTCGCAGGACGCGCCAGCCTTCGCCGGCCCGCAACGCGCAATCGCGGGGCAAAAAATGGTTCGACGGGCCGCCTGCCCTGCCCGGTCAGCGTGCCCGGCGGATTGGCGGAAGTGGTGTCGACGCCCTCTACGCTCGTGCCATTCTTGCGGGATTGCTCCGTCATCCAACGATGGTCCGGGCGTGCGCCGAGGCGTTGTCGATGCTCGTCATCGAGGATTCTAACCTCAACCGGTTGCGCTCGGTGATGCTCGACGCAGCGTTTGATCCGCCTTCGGTTGAATCGGGCGGCGTTGATACCATATTCCAGAAAGTAGGCTTATCGGCCTTGGTTGAAACGCTGCGCAGTGCGAACGGGCTTGCCTTTTCGTTCACACGCAGCGAAGCGGAGCCTGAGGTTGCGCGCAGGGATTTGGGCATGGCAATCGAAGCACTGGCGTCGCGCCCTGAGCTCGACGCTGCTTTGAAGGCTGCGACGGCAGGTTTGGCTATGGGCGCCGATGTCGACGGATTTGCGGAACAAATGCGGTTAATTGCGGCATGCGCGGAGTCCAATCGGGCCTTGGCTGCGTGGTCGGACGACGAAGACGATTGATTGGGAACGGTAGTAAATGGCGAAAACGAATGTGGTCGAGGCACCGGAAGCAGCTCCTGAGTCGGGGGACGCACCGCTTATCGATCTGAACGATGCCGAGATCAAAAAGCTGTTATCGCGTGCAAAGAAACGCGGCTACATCACTTACGATCAGCTGAATGAAGCGTTGCCGCAGGATCAAATGTCCTCCGAGCAGATCGAAGACGTGATGTCAGCGCTCAACGAAATGGGCGTCAACGTCGTTGAGAACGACGAAGCCGGGGAAGACGGCGACGATTCCAAGGACGATGATGAGGAGGTCGAGGCTGTCGACGGTTCCGAACAGGGCCACGTCGCCGAAAAGGTTACCAAGGTTACCGATCGCACTGATGACCCTGTTCGTATGTATCTACGTGAGATGGGTGCCGTTGAGCTGCTCAGCCGCGAAGGCGAAATCGCCATTGCCAAACGCATTGAAGCTGGTCGCGACACCATGATACTGGGACTTTGCGAGTCTCCTATCACGTTTCATGCGATCATTGGCTGGTCCGAAGCGCTGAACGCCGGCACGATGCAGCTACGTGAAATTCTTGATCTCGATGCAATGCTGTCGAAAGATCCCGCGCCCGAAAGTTTGTCGGACGACGACGAAGACGGCGACGGCGAGATTTCGGAAAAGAACGCTGGCCCCACCTTCAAAGAAGAAGAAGAACCCGAAGAAGTGGTTGCCGTCAGCGATGATGATCATGACGAAGACTCGTTGACCGAGCGCCGCACAACGCGCCCCTCGGACGACGAGGAAGAAGACAATACGCTGTCGCTTGCTGCAATGGAAGAACTTCTCAAACCGTCGGCACTTGAAAAATTCGCGACGATCACGTCGCTCTTCAAGAAATTCAGCAAGGTCCAGCAGGCCCGCATCGATGCGCTAGGCGTGGGGAACGACTTTGCCGCTGCCGAAGAAAAAAAATACCACAAGCTCCGCGAGGAACTCACAGCGCAGGTCGAAAGCGTCCAGTTCCACAACGCGAAGATCGAATATCTTGTCGATCAACTCTACAGTTTCAACCGCCGTCTGACCGCGCTGGGTGGCCAAATGCTTCGCTTGGCTGAGCGCCACAAAGTGCCGCGCAAGGCATTTCTTGACAGTTATGTGAATCGCGAGCTCGACGAAACCTGGCTCGACAGCGTGAAGGCGCTCGACAAGAAATGGGCCGCTTTTGTCCTCAATGAAGGTGACGCGGTTGAACGGATACGCGTCGAAATCGCTGAAATTGCTCAAGCGACGGGCATGTCGCTCAGCGAATTCCGCCGAATCGTAAACACGGTGCAGAAAGCAGAGCGCGAGGCGCGCATTGCAAAAAAGGAAATGGTTGAGGCCAATCTGCGTCTCGTGATCTCGATTGCCAAGAAATATACAAATCGTGGCCTGCAGTTCCTAGACCTCATCCAAGAAGGCAACATCGGTCTGATGAAGGCGGTCGACAAGTTCGAGTATCGCCGGGGTTATAAGTTTAGCACTTATGCCACATGGTGGATTCGTCAGGCGATCACTCGTAGCATCGCCGACCAGGCGCGAACGATCCGCATTCCTGTCCACATGATTGAAACGATCAACAAGCTAGTCCGCACCAGCCGCCAATTCCTTCACGAGCAGGGCCGCGAGCCCACGCCGGAAGAAATGGCCGAACGTCTCTCGATGCCGCTCGAAAAGGTTCGCAAGGTGATGAAAATCGCCAAGGAGCCTATTTCGCTCGAGACGCCGATCGGCGACGAGGAAGACAGCCATCTTGGCGACTTTATCGAAGACAAGAACGCAGTCATCCCCGTCGATGCAGCGATTCAGGCGAACCTAAAGGAAACCGTGACGCGCGTGTTGGCGAGCTTGACCCCGCGCGAAGAGCGGGTGCTGCGTATGCGCTTCGGGATCGGCATGAACACTGATCACACGCTTGAGGAAGTCGGCCAGCAATTCAGCGTAACGCGCGAACGTATTCGGCAGATTGAAGCCAAAGCGTTGCGCAAGCTCAAGCATCCGAGCCGGTCGCGCAAGATGCGGAGTTTTCTCGATCAGTAAATGCGGCGCATGCCGCGCGGGCAATAACTGGAGGGGGGCGGGCTTTGTGGCGGGCACCCCTCCAGATCCACTGTCAAAGTCTCGTCTGTAAAGGTTTTCCACAGGGTAGCTCGCCGCGACCTCCAGTGGCAGAGCCAGTCTGGTTGGAGCGTCGCGCAACAGAAGTCTGCATCCTTGGCTTGCGGTAGGCCAACGCGGTAGTCCTGACTGCTTGCCCCGCTGCCGCTCAACCGCTAGCCGCGCGAGCCATGACCACGCTTCTGCTCCTCCCCGGTGACGGCATCGGCCCCGAAGTCTGCGCTGAAGTCCGCCGCATCGTATCGGCGATAGCGCCTGACGTTGCAATCGACGAGCGCATTTATGGTGGTGCGAGCTACGATGCGCACGGCGCGCCGTTGACCAATGAAGTTCTCGCGTGTGCGCTGGCCAGCGATGCAGTGCTGCTGGGCGCAGTCGGTGGGCCGCAATGGCGAGCAGTTCGGCGAGATCTTCGTCCAGAAGCTGGATTGCTCAGGCTTCGCCAGGAGATGCAGGTATTCGCAAATCTGCGCCCCGCTCTTTGCTTCGATGCCCTGGCCGACGCCTCGAGCTTGAAACGCGAAATTGTTGCCGGCCTCGACATCATGATCGTGCGAGAGCTGACAGGCGGCGTCTATTTCGGTGAGCCGCGCGGGATCGAGACGTTGCCTGACGGGCAGAAACGCGGCTTCGACACCCAAGTATACACAACAAGCGAAATCGAGCGCGTCGCGCGTGTCGCGTTCGAGCTGGCCCGCGGACGCCGCAATCGCGTGACCTCCGCCGAAAAGTCCAATGTCATGGAATCTGGCGTACTCTGGCGCGAAGTGGTCACTGCTCTCCACGCGCGCGACTACATCGATGTAACGCTCGACCACATGCTGGCCGACAACGCCGCGATGCAGATCGTACGTGCGCCCACCCAGTTCGACGTGCTGCTGACCGATAATCTGTTTGGCGATATCTTGTCTGATGCCGCGGCGCAGGCGACTGGTTCGCTCGGCATGCTGCCTTCGGCAGCTCTGGGAGAACACGGAAAACCTGGCTTGTACGAACCGATCCACGGTTCTGCGCCTGACATTGCGGGCATGGGCGTAGCCAATCCGCTGGCTGCAATCCTGTCGTTCGAGATGGCGTTACGGTGGTCGATGGGGCGCCCAGACGTCGCGGACAACCTGTTCGCGGCCGTGAAACGTGCCCTCGATCGCGGTGCGCGCACCCGCGATATCGGTGGGACGCTGTCGACCAGAGCAATGGGCGATGCGGTTCTTGCTGCACTTTGACCCGGCGAGGTTAACGGCTCTTCAAGATCTGTAGAGTAGCGTTCGCTCAGACCAGTTATAGCGGGAACCACAATGTTCGAAGGACGGATCGAGCCTGCAGACCCGAGTGCTGTGGATCGCGTGGCGCAGCAGTGCGGTGTTGTTGCTGTTGGATGTACCGACGCAGGTGGGGTCGTCGACGGGGTCGCTGCCAGCATCTCGAGCCAGATCACCATTCTGAACGAACTGCAGGCTGTCATGGCTTCACTTGAAACTGACCAGCGCCAGGTCACCGATGCAACGGACGAAGCCCGGTTGCTCGCTGAATCTGCCCGTACGCGTCTCGCAGAGGGCGGACGCATCATTGCAGCATCGATTGCAGAATTTGGCGAGCTCACGGCTCTTGTCCTGCGTCTTGGACAACAAATCGGCAGTTTTGCAGGAGCCATGCAGCAGGTTCGCCGAACGGCCGATACGATCGACACGATTGCGCGGACCACCAACATGCTTGCGCTAAACGCAGCAATCGAGGCCGAACGGGCTGGCGTTGCCGGCCGGACATTTGCTGTCGTGGCCGCCGAAGTAAAAAAACTTGCCCTCGACACTCGTGTTGCGACCGAAGAGATCGGTACAACAATGGATTCACTGTCGCGCGAAGGCGAAGGGTTCATGGCCGATTTGCAGGACGGCATGGCACGCAGCCGTGCTGCCGAAGCAAAATTTACTCAAGTCACCCAGACCGTCGGCGATGTGACCCGGTTGGTCGGTCAGGTCGATGCTCAGGCAGCCGACATCGCTCGAGCTACGAACATGATCCATGAAAGCGTGTGCCGGGTCGGCGAGGAGCTCGACGGCTTCTCGAGTGCGGCGAGCGCAAATAGCGGCCTTCTGGGAAGAGCGCGCGATTCGATGACTGGCCTTGAACAGCAGGCTAATGAAATGTTCGACACGATGGTTCACGCAGGCTTTGCGATCGCCGATCGCCGCCTTGTGGACATCGCGATCAACGAACGCGACATGTTCGTTGCGCTGACCGAAAAGGCATTGGCCGAGGGCGTGCTTAATCTGGCGACGCTTTTCGACGCCGACTATCGCCCGATCCCGGGGTCGAATCCCGAACGGTTCGACACACGCTTCAACGCGTTTGCGGATATGTATTGGCGGCCCGAACTTGACCGGGTTGGGCGGTCGGACCCATATATTATTTCGACTGCGTGCACTGACAGGAACGGATACCTGCCTACTCACACTAGCGAATACAGCCGCACGCCGACCGGCGACCCGGTCCATGATGCAGCATTTTGTCGAAACCGCCGCATCCTGTCCGATGCGACTGATCTCATCGCCAAGACCAGCACCAAACCGTTTCACGTTGCTGTATATCGCCGCGAAAGCGAAGATGGGGGCTTCCACGTCGTCCGCAACGTTTATGTGCCTTTCTTTATCGGCGGCAGACGATGGGGCGATCTCGAAGTCGCATACCGCGTCGACTAAGTCTCTTCGAGCAGCTT
>JAYVVA010000054.1:0-19430 GCA_043787435.1 Sphingomonadales bacterium
TGAGACAGCGCCTCTCCACTTAATCGGGGCAAGTCCACCTGAAGTCAGGTCAGGGCCTGAGTTGCGAATTCCATACCCAACCGTAGCCCGACGGGGTCAACGCTGTGCCCGACGCCGTTCGAGATGTGAGTTGTAACCTTGATGCCGAAGTGCTCGAGTTCGTTCTTGGCCGCGTTAAGGGCCGCGACGGGAATGACTGGGTCCGCCGAGCCGTGAATCAGCATTACCGGCGGCCTTGTGATCGGCAGATTTGCGAGCTCATCGACGCCCGTTAACATGCCGGAGTATCCTACGATTGCTGCGATTTGCTGCGGTCTGCGCAATCCGACGTGTAACGCCATCATTGTCCCTTGGCTAAACCCGACGATCGCAAGATGAGCTTCATTCAGGCCATATTGATTGAGCTTTCGGTCGACGAACGTGTCTATCGCCGGCGCGGCGCTTGCGGCGCCTGCGGCCAGCGCCCGCGGCGTGAACGTGGACAACGGCCACCATTGATATCCGGCGGCAAGCCTCTCCAGGCGCTGTGGGGCGTTGGGCGCCAGAAAAAGAGCATCCGGCAGCCTAGATTGCCAATGGGGCGCAAGTGAAATCAGATCGGCACCGGTGGAGCCGTAGCCATGGAGCAGCAGAATGATCTGTTTCGGGGCGCCGCCAGACAACGGCTGCAAACTGGCCCCGTTCACGATTTTGGACACGAGGGTTTCGCTTTACATAGGTTGTAATCGTGCGGGACCATCCTTGCGCAGGGCAGTGTCAGGCGGCTTCGGCCCGGCGCGGCAACTTCCAGTTCGGGCGCAAGAAATGACAGGTGTAGCCGTTGGGGATGCGCTCGAGATAATCCTGATGCTCGGGCTCGGCTTGCCAGAACGGCCCCGCTGGCTCGACCTCGGTAACCACTTTTCCCGGCCACAAGCCCGACGCTTCCACATCGGCGATTGTATCTTCAGCGACCGACTTCTGATCAGCGCTCGTGTAGTAAATTGCCGAACGATAACTCACGCCCACGTCGTTGCCTTGGCGATCCCTGGTCGTCGGGTCGTGGATCTGAAAAAAGAACTCGAGCAGTGCCCGAAAACTCGTCACTTCAGGATCGAAGTTGATCTCGATCGCCTCGGCATGGCTGCCGTGATTGCGATAGGTCGCATTTGACACCTCTCCACCGGAATAACCGACGCGGGTCGAAATTACGCCCGGCTGGCGACGAACAAGATCTTGCACGCCCCAAAAGCAACCGCCGGCAAGGACTGCCCGTTCTTCACTCATGCGACTTCCTCCACCTGATTCAAAAAATCGCCATACCCCTTAGCGTCCATATCATCGCGGGCTACGAAATGGAGCGAGGCTGAATTGATACAATAACGCAGACCGCCGCGGTCGCGTGGGCCATCGTCAAACACATGGCCCAGATGGCTATCGCCATAGGCAGAGCGAACCTCGGTCCGCATCATGCCAAGGCTCGCATCACGCAGTTCGCTGACGAAGACAGGTGCGATGGGCTTTGTAAAGCTGGGCCATCCACAGCCTGACTCATATTTGTCCGATGACGCAAAGAGCGGTTCACCCGAGACTATATCGACGTAGATTCCCGGTTCCTTGTTATGCAAATATTTTCCTGTACCGGGCCGCTCGGTCCCGCTCTGCTGGGTGACGTGGTATTCCTCGGGTGACAGGGCAGAGACGGCCTCGGCCGTCTTGTGATACACGGTCATGACAACCTCCATTTCGCAGAACGCATATGGGGGCGTTGTCGAGCCACTTCCAGCTCGGCGTTCATTTCCGACAAGCGATCTCGTGTCACGCCGTTATACTCCGACAATCGTTGATCGCGTCAAACGGACTACACCTCGACGGGTGCTTAAGGGCAAGGGGCGAGCACGCCGACCCTTCAAGCGCCGTCGCCGACGTTGCCTCCATGACACACCAGGCCGCGGTTGGACGTGGGTGTGATCGGGATCAAGCCGATCGGACGACCCGCCGACACGGTTTACCGCTGGCGCTCGTGATCGCTGACAGCCGCAAAGCGTTGTAAAGCGATTTACCTCTTCTAATGGTTTCACTTGTGGCAGAGCGCGTCGCAGCGGGTTCAAACTGTCCCGCGGGATTAGGAGCGAGGGGAATCATGTTGATTCCGTATCAAAGCTTGTTGTTCGTCCCCGGCAGTCGACCCGAACGCTTCGAAAAGGCGATGGCGTCGGGAGCGGATCTCGTAACGATCGATCTGGAAGATGCGGTCGGTCCCGCCAACAAGGAGGCAGCGCGCGATGCAGCAATATCGGCAATGGGCAGTCCGCGCCTTGGCATCCGCATCAACGGCCTGCGCACGCCACAGGGTCTGGCTGACCTGATCGCAATCGCTGCGGCGCCAACGAGACCACCGTTTATCATGTTGCCGATGGTCGAAGCTGTCGCAGAAATCGAGATCGTCCAGAGTGTCCTCGGCTCCGAGGTCGCGCTGCTGCCGCTCATCGAAACTGTAAAGGGCTTGCGCGTAGCCGACGCGATTGCGTCGGCTCCCGGCATCGGCGGCGTGATGTTGGGTGGCGCTGATTTCGCCGGTGAGCTCGGGGTCGCGATGTCGTGGGACGCGCTCTATGCCGCACGCGCGCAGATCGTGACGGCATGCGCAGCTGCGAAAATACCTTCGATCGACGCGCCCTGGCTCGACCTTGATAACCTCGATGACCTTACCGACGAAACCAGTCGGGTAAAGGTGATGGGCTTTACCGCCAAGTCAGTCGTGCACCCCAAACATGTCGACGTCGTCCACCGCGTGATGCGACCGACCCGCGAGGAAATTGACGAGGCTCACGAGGCCGAGGCAGCTTATAAAGCCGCCGGTCAGAGCGCCGTCCGATTCAACGGCAAGATGCTCGAAGCGCCCGTGATGGCACGTTACCGCAGAATTCTTGCAATACGCGGTTTAGGCAATGCCTGACGCGTTCGTAGCGGGCGTGGTGGGCAGAGGAACGTCATGAGCAAGCTTGCCGGCATCAAAGTCGTTGACCTGTCGCTGTTCCTCCCCGGTCCGATGCTGACGCTGATGATGGCCGACCAAGGTGCGCAGGTCATCAAGGTCGAGCCGATGGCGGGAGACCCCGCGCGCGATCAGGATCCGTTCGAAGGGGGCAAGTCGGTATGGTTCCGCAACCTCAACCGCGGCAAGGATTGCCGTCGCCTCGACTTGAAATCAGCCGCGGGTCGCGACAGTCTTTGGGCATTGGTCGAGGCCGCTGATGTTTTCGTCGAAGGTTTCCGCCCCGGGGTAATGAAGCGCCTCGGCTTCGACTATGACGCCGTTGCAGCCCGCAATCCACGCATCGTCTATTGTTCGATCAGCGCATTCGGACAGACCGGCGCGTTCGCCCATCATCCTGCGCATGATCTGGCGGTGCAGGCGATCGCCGGGTTTTTGTCGGTAAACGATACCATCGATGGCACCCCTGTCGTCCCCGGAGTGCCAAGTGCTGATCTCGCGGCCGGACTTACGGGTCTTTCTGCCGTGCTCATGGCGCTGATCGGGCGCCAGAAGACCGGTCAAGGTGACTATATCGACTGCGCCATGTTCGACAGCCTGTTGCCGTGGTGCGCACACACGGCCGGATCAGCAATTCGAGGCGGCGAGACGCCCCGTTCGGCAAGCCAGCGCTCGCTCGGCGGCGCGGCATTCTATCAAGTCTACGCGACTCGTGATGCCCGTCACGTCGTACTGGGCGGACGTGAGGAAAAATTCGTCGCCAATCTGATGGTTGCGCTTGGCCGGTCAGAGCTGGCCGCACTTGCCTTGCAACCGGCAGGCCAACAGCGTGCGCTGGTCGATTTCCTGACGGCCACGTTTGCTACCCGAACCCGCGACGAATGGGTCACATGGTTTGCGGACAAGAACGTCGCGTTTTCACCTGTCCTCGATTTCCGTGAAGCGCTCGACCAGCGGCATGTCGCCGAGCGCGGCCTGCTCGTCGAAGCCGATGGTGGACATGTGATCGGGTCGGCGATCCGGTTTCGCCATGGCTAAGGCAGCCCACCGGGACCAGCACGCGTGCCAGCGAACACTGTCGCGCGGTTCGTCACATGACGAACACTTAAAAAAGGCGATTTTGCCATGATGCGCCTGGAAGTGAGCGGCGGCATAGCGAGGTTGTTGATTGATCGCCCATTGAAACGCAACGCCATGACGACAGCGATGTTCGAGGCAATCCCCGGGCTGGTTGGCCAGGCGGAAGCAAAACGAGATGTCCGTGCCGTCGTCCTGATGTCCGCGTGCGCAGGCATGTTCTGTGCCGGCGCCGACATTGGCGAACTTTCTGCCAACGCCGATGACATCGAATGGCGCGCCGCCAACCAGACGGCGATCAACGCGGCGCAGTACCGGCTCGCGCGCGCCGACCGCCCCGTGGTTGCGTTCGTCGATGGTGATTGTGTTGGCGGTGGATGTGGAATGGCGCTTGCCTGCGACATACGGGTGGCAACACCGCGAGCACGCTTTGGCATTACCCCGGCAAAACTAGGTCTTGTCTACCCGCTCCACGATACAAAACTGCTCATCGATCTGGTCGGGCCCGGGCAAGCGAAGCGTATCCTGTTTACAGGTGAGCTGTTGAGTGCGGACGAGGCCTTACGGATCGGCTTGGTCGACGTGATTGCTGATAGTCCCGACGAATTGACGCAATTGATTGCTGCCAATTCGCTTCGTAGCCAGTGCCATTCCAAAACGATGATCCGTCGGATTCTTGACGGACAGATCGACGACGATGCTGAATCGCTTGCGATGTTCGCCCGAGCGTTTGACGGCGCGGATTACAAGGAAGGTGCGGCGGCATTTCTGGCAAAGCGCAAGCCAGAGTTCAGATAGCTCCAGGCCGATTGCGCTAGCGGCCACTGTCCTACCCGGTTAGGACAGTTTCGAGAGCTGAACGGGGTAGCCATGTTGGTACGGGTGCGTGCGTGGATTAAGTTTCACCCCAAATGGTCGATAGCCATCGGCGTCATCCTGCTCGCGGTCCTGTTCTTCATTTTTCGTCCAAAGCCGAAAACCTATGAATATGTGATACAGTCAGCCGACCGAGGCCAAGTCGTGCGCCGTGTCACCGCCAGTGGCAAACTGCGTGCACTCAACACGATCAAGGTCGGCGCGGAGGTCTCTGGGCAGATTACAAAAGTCTATGTCGACTTCAACTCGCCGGTGACAAAGGGACAAGTGCTGGCCGAAATTGACCCCACTCGGTTGAACGCCCGGGCCCAGCAGGCGCGGGCGGGGGTGTCAACGGCAGAGGCATCGCTGGCCCAGGCACAGGCGTCGGCATCGCGGGCCGGCACCGATATCCTTATTCAGGAACGCGAGTATGCGCGTCGATCACAGCTTGCGGAGCGCGGCTTTGTGTCCAAATCCGGCCTCGACACAGCGAGCAGCTCGCTCGCTTCCGCCCGCGCCGGAACGCGGACGGCCGCTGCGCAGGTTGCCAGCGCCCGCGCCCAAATTGCTCAGGCCAATGCCGAGCTCGCCTCGGCATTGCTCGACCTCAGCCGCACGACAATCATCGCGCCGGCGTCGGGGGTTGTGATCAATAAGCTGGTCGAGCCGGGCACGACGGTGGCGGCCAGTTTCCAAACGCCAAATTTGTTCGAAATTGCCGCCGACACCACGCGAATGCAGGTCGAGGCTTCGGTCGATGAGGCCGATATCGGGCAAGTCCGCGACCGGCAGACAGTACGTTTCAGCGTCGACAGCTATCCCGGTGAGGTGTTTGCAGCGATAGTCCGTCAAATCCGCAAAGCGGCGACCGAAACCCAAAACGTCGTCAGTTATCTGGTCATTCTCGATGTCGACAACAAGAACGGCAAGCTTTTACCTGGCATGACGGCCAATGTAGAAATCATCACGGGTCAAAAGTTTAACGTCGTGCGCGCGCCCACAACGGCACTACGTTTTCGTCCCCATAGTGGCGACCGCCCCAAGACCAAGGCACCGCCTGCAGGTACGCCCTATCTCTTTGTCGCGACGTCGGACCCGTACAAGCCTGAACGCCGCATCGTGAAACTGGGGTTGCAGGGTGAAGACTTCGTCGAGGTCACAAAAGGCCTCGACTCGGGCGAGAGGATCATCGTGCGCAGCAAATCGACGGTGAAAAAAGTTACCAACGAGGACGCTGCGGACGAGAGCGACGATGCCGACACCAAGTGATGTCCCGCTTCTGGAAACGCGGCACTTGGTCAAGAATTATGTGCTCGGTGGCGAGACGGTCCATGCAGTCGCCGACGTATCGTTGAGCATCGCCCGCGGCGAATTCGTCGCGATTATGGGCGCGAGCGGTTCGGGCAAATCGACGTTCATGAACATGATCGGCGCGCTCGACCTGCCCACGAGCGGCAACTTGTTGCTCGATGGCGTCGATGTGGGCGGCCTCACGAGCGACCAGCTCGCCGAAATCCGTAACAAGAACATCGGCTTTGTGTTTCAGCAATTCAATCTTCTGGCGCGTACTACCGCTATCGACAATGTGGCGACGCCACTGGTGTACGCCGGCCTGAACCGCATCGAACGGCGCGAGCGTGCGGCAAACACGCTCTCCAGCATGGGCTTGTCGGACCGCATGGAACATACGCCAGCCAAACTTTCCGGCGGTCAGCAACAACGCGTTGCCATTGCGCGCGCACTCGTCACCGAACCGCTGATGTTGCTCGCCGACGAGCCGACAGGCGCACTTGATACCGTGACATCCGAAGAGATAATGGGGATCTTTCAGCGGCTAAACGATGATGGCATTACCATCATCGTGGTTACCCATGAACCCGACGTCGCCCAATACGCCGCCCGCCGCATCCTTTTTCGTGACGGACGGGTGATCGAAGATGCGCCCGTAAAAGACCGGCGACGCTTGGCATGAATGTCGCCCGCACAATTGCCGGATGGGGCATTAACATCGCGATTGCGCTCACCGCGTTGCGGACGAACATGATGCGGTCGATCCTGACAACGTTAGGCGTAACGATCGGTGTGCTTGCGGTAATCTTGGCTGTCGCGGTCGGTGACGGCGCCAAGATCAGTGTCATGGAGTCAATTAACTCGCTCGGCTCAAACATGGCCATTGTGTTCCCGCAGCCCGAGAACCGCGGCACGCGACGCGTTGTCGATCGCGGCCGGCTGACAGAGCGCGACGCCGTCGCGATTCAGCGGCTGGTCCCCGGGGTAAGCGGGATGGCACCTCAGTTGCGCTCGACTGTCCAGCTGGTCGTCCAGGGCCGCAACACCACGACCACGGCAGTGGGGATCACTCCAGACTACGGTCGCGTTGCTAATGTTGACATCGATACTGGGCGCATGATTAGCGAAGCCGACGTCCGGACTGCCGCTCGCGTTATCGTCGTGGGCCCAAGCGTTGCGACCAAGTTGTTCGGCAGCTTTGACCCCCTTGGACAAAGCATCCGCGTCAACCGGGTCCCGTTCGTGATCATTGGCGTACTCGCCAGCAAGGGCAGCAGTTTCGGCAACGACAATGACGATCTGGCGCTGGTTCCAATTTCCGCCGCGCGGCAACGCTTTGCAAGCGCCGCCACGCAAGGGCCGGACGATCTCCACGTATTGTTCGTCGGGTTCGACGATGGTGTCGATCTGGCCGTCGCCAAGAAGAACATGGTTCGCGTGCTTCGTGCGCGAAACAACGTGTCCAAAGGCGAAATCAGCCCGTTCACGGTCAACACGACCGAGGAGTTCATGAAGCAATCGGGGCTGGTGACCTCGGTGTTTCAAGGTGTACTCGTTGCGATCGCTTCGATCAGCTTGCTGGTCGGCGGCATCGGCATCATGAACATCATGCTCGTCAGCGTGACTGAACGCACGCGCGAAATCGGCCTTCGGATGGCGCTGGGCGCCAAGCGCAGCGACATCCGCAACCAGTTTCTGGTCGAGGCTGCCGTCCTGTGCGTTATTGGCGGGAGTATCGGCCTGACGCTGGCTGAGGGACTGTCGATCGTGCTGGCCAACGCGCTCGACTTCCCGGTCGTCGTCAGCCTGTCGACAGCTGTCGGGGCCGTCCTGTTCTCGGCATGCATCGGGCTTGTCTTTGGCAGCTATCCTGCAATGCGCGCCTCTCGCTTATCGCCCATCGAGGCGCTCAGGAGCGAGTAAACCACCGTTTTCCACCCTAATCATTATGTTTTAACACTGAATGTTAGCATTCTAAGGCGTAGTATAATTTTTCAACTGGCGCAATTCCGTTGGTTTTGGATTGGCACACTTCCTGCAAATCCATTCATGTCCGCAAGCGACTGCTGCTTCGGAAAGCATTTGACGGAAAACTTATCATGACCACCAATACTTCGTTCGTTTCGACCTTTACCAACCTCGTTACCATTATAACCGGCGTTGCTTTTCTAAGCGTCGCGACGATCGGCATTATGTCACCAGTTCACGCTCAATCGACGATCAACATCGTTTCGGTCCGCTGAGCCTTGCGGTTGGCAGAAGCTGGGAAGGCGGGAAGGCTTCAGACAATGAGAACGCTGCTCCCCGTCGTCCGACCTGCTTCCAGATCGACGTGCGCTTGTGCTACATCCTCCAGGGCGTAGGTCTGGCCCACAGTGACCGTTATGGTCTTCTGGCGGAACATCTCCCAGACACGATCGATCCCCGCCGTGCGTTCGCTGGCCCTTGCGTAGTAATCGAAAAGGGTGGGCCGTGTCGTGAACAGCGACCCCTTCTGCGCCAGAATCCCCAGCTTGACGCCCGTTACTGGTCCATCCGCGTTGCCGTAATTCACGATCATGCCGCGCGGGCCCGTTGAATCGAGTGACGCTTCCCACGTCGCCGCACCTATTCCGTCGAACGTCACGCGCACCCCTGCACCGCCGGTCAGCGCGCGCACGCGCGATGCGACGGGTTCGCGGGTGTACAGAATAATCTCGTCGGCCCCGGCGGCGCGCGCGGCGAGCGCCTTTTGGGGGGTGGATACAGTACCGATCACGCGCGCGCCGATGTGCTTCAGCCATTGGACGAGTAATAGTCCGACCCCGCCTGCAGCCGCATGAACCAACACGTCCCACCCCGGCTGAACCCTTGCACAACGCTCAACGAGGAATTCCGTCGTGCACCCCTTGAGCAGGCCGGCCGCGACGGTCATATCGTCGATATCGTCGGGGATCGGGAACAAACTCGAAGCATGGATATTGCGTTGGGTCGCATACGCGCCAAGCGATGGACCAAACGTGCAAACGCGGTCGCCAACAGCAAAATTTGCGCCGTCACCGACGGCCTCGACGACGCCCGCCGCCTCGACGCCGAGGCCGCTGGGCATTTGCATCGGGTACAGGCCGCTGCGGTGATACGTGTCGATGTAGTTCAGGCCTACTGCCGTCGATCGGTAGCGCACCTCCCCCGGCCCAGGCGCAAGAAGATCAATATCGATCCATCTAATGACGTCGGGACCTCCGACCTGCAAAATCCGCGCAACGCGTGTCATGACCTGGTTTGTATCCGTTCGTATCGGTTGCTCACTTCAAAACGTAGCGTCGCCGTCAGCTCGCATGTTCCACAATCCGTGCCCATTCATTTCCACGCACAGGGGCAACCGACAGTCGCGACTGGCGAACCAGCTCCATGTCGGCAAGCGCTGGATCGGCCTTGATTGTCGCCAGTGTGACCGGGACCTTCAACGGTTCCACCGGTGCGACGTCGACTGCCGGAAAACGCTGTGTCGCGTCTTTTGGGTCGATATAGTGCTCGCGAATGATTTCGATGATACCAACGATCTGCTTGCCCTCGTTCGAATGGTAGAAAAAGGCCCGGTCGCCGATCTTCATCGAGCGCAAATTGATTGCGGCCGTGTGGTTACGCACCCCGTCCCAAATCGTCCGGCCGTCGCGGACCAAGTCGTCCCACGAATATTTGTGCGGTTCCGATTTCACAAGCCAGTATGCCATTACCCCTCCATTGCCATTTCGTGCCGCGCAACCAGCAACCGACCGCCCTCAGCGACAAAAATTGAACCCAGCGCGACCAGTCCGGCAACGGCTATTCCTGCGTAGAGCGGGAACGTCGTGCCATTGAAGCTCTGCCCGATTACCGCGCCGCCAATCGCGCCGACGACACTGGAAAACGATCCCTGAACTGAACTGGCAGTTCCCGCAACCGATCCCATATTCTCCATCGCCATCGCGCCGAAATTGCCCGCTGTAAGCGCAAAGCACGCCATCATCAGTGACTGGAGAACGACAAAGCCGATCAGCGATTCTTCACCTGCCAAAGCAACCGCAGCATGCAAAGCCGCAAGCAGGGTGAAGCCCATCAGTGCAAGATGACTTATTCGGCGCATGCCAAAACGCATCACAATCCGCGAGTTGGCGAACGAGGCCGCCATCATTGTCAGCGCCATGACCGCAAAGCCATAAGGCAGCAGCTTGGGGACGTGCAGCACTTCCGAAAAAATAAGCTGAACCGAAGTCAGGAATCCCATGATACCGATCGTCAGACATGTCGTCCCCACGGTATAGCCTACCGACTGGGCGTCCCGAAAAACAATGCGTGCGCTTTCGAGAATCGACGCAAACGATATGGTCCTTCGATTGGCTGGCGCCATTGTTTCTGGGAGACGCACGGCGACCCAGACAAACAACATCGCACCGAGCAGCGCCAGCACGATGAAAATCCACCGCCAGGGCGCGACTGCCAGCACCGCTGTGCCCATAAAAGGCGCAACGATGGGCGCAGCCATAAAAATTGCGGACGCAATACTCATCACCTGCGCCATTGCACGTCCCTCGAACCTGTCACGCACGATCGAAACAGCGAGAACCCGAGCACCTGCCCCGCCGATTCCCTGTGCGGCACGCGCAATCAGCAGCAGCTCGAACGTCGAAGCCGCTGCAGCGGCGACACTGCAGACGACGTAGATTACGATCGAGATGAGCAACAGCTTGCGCCGGCCATATCGATCCGAAATCGTGCCTATAAAGAGCTGGGCGATGCCGAAGCCGACTGTGAAGGCAGTCACGATGAGCGACCAGCGATTCTGGTTTGCTACCTTCAAGCTGTGCCCGATCGCCGGTAGCGCAGGCAGCATGGAATCAATCGCGAAAGCGATCAGCATCATAATCGCAGCGACGAGAATCACGAATTCAGCACGAGTGGGCGATTTCATCGTACGCCTCTATGTTGCGTAGCGGCAAAATCCCAGAGCCGACTTCAATCCGCAAACAGCAAGACAGGCGTTTCAAGAAATTTGCGCACCGCCTGAACAAAACTTGCAGCATCCCAGCCGTCGACGACCCGGTGATCGCAACTGATGGATAGGTTCATCAACTTGGCGCGGCGAATATCGTCGCCGTCGAATATAGGACGTTCGATGATGCGGTTGGGGCCGATGATCGCGACCTCGGGCCGGTTGATGACGGGCGTCGTTGCGATTCCGCCGAGCGGGCCAAGCGATGTGACAGTCAACGTCCCGCCGGACATTTCCGCGCTTGTTGCCTTGCCGGTGCGCGCGGCCTCGGCAAGACGCGTAATCTCGGTCGCCAACTGCCACACGTTCTTGGCTTGCGCGTCCCGGATGACCGGCACCATCAGCCCGGCGTCAGTTTGGGTCGCCATACCAAGATGGACCGCGCCGCTGCGCGTGACCACGCCACCCTCGTCGTCATAGCGGGCGTTGATCATCGGGAACAGAGGCACCGCCTTGCAGATCGCAACAATCATGAGCGGCAACATCGTCAGCTTTGGCCGGTTGCCGCGATTGTCATTGAGACTGGCGCGCATCGCCTCCAAGGCAGTCACGTCAATTTCATCGACATACGTGAAGTGCGGAATGTTCCGCTTCGACGCGGCCATATTCTCGGCAATGCGACGGCGCATTCCGATTACCCTTATCACTTCGTCTGTACGCGCGGCAGCGGGCACGCCAAAGCCGCTTGCGCTGCTATAGCGCAAGTAAGCGTCGAGGTCCGCGTGGCGCACGCGGCCGTCCTCAGACGGTTTGACGTGCGCGAGATCGATGCCGAGATCGGTCGCGCGAATGCGCACGGCAGGCGAGGCAAGTACGCTGGGCTCTTGAGCGGGCTGAACTCGAGGAGGGAGGCGCTCGAACGCTGACTCAATTGGGTCGGTGGGCGCGCTTGAGGGCCCAGATCCAGCCTGCGCGGACGCGCTCACCGCCGCATCGACGAGGTCCGCCGTCACTGCACCTGGCGTTTCCGCATCGATCGGGTGTCCGACAGCCGCTTCGCCTGCGTCCTCGTCGGCAACCTCGATCACTGCAAGTGTGCTTCCGATCGGCACCATGTCGCCAACTTCGCCGGCCAGTTCGACGACCACCCCCGATACCGGCGACTCCATCTCGACAGTCGCCTTGTCGGTCATCATGTCGGCCAGGTTTGCGTCCTCCTCGATCCGGTCGCCGACTTTTACGTGCCACATGACGATTTCTGCCTCAGCAATACCTTCGCCGATGTCGGGCAGGCGGAATTTGAACAGCCCCATTGTTTAACCCTTCAATACCTGGTCGAGCGCCGTCCCGATACGGATCGGCCCTGGAAAATATGCCCATTCGAGCGAATGCGGATAAGGAGTGTCGAAACCGGTTACGCGCGTCACCGGTGCCTCGAGATGATAGAAACAGCGTTCCTGGACGAGCGCAGCCAGCTCGGCGCCAAAGCCGCTCGTTCTTGTCGCCTCATGCACGATCACACAGCGTCCGGTCTTTTTTACGCTCGTCTCAATTGTCACGATGTCCAGCGGCAGCAACGTGCGCAAATCAATGACCTCGGCATCGATCCCTTTTTCCTCGACGGTCGCCCGCGCGACGTGAACCATCGTGCCGTAAGCAAGAACCGTCACTTCGGATCCCTCGCGGACGATCGCGGCTTTTCCCAATGGCACGGTGTAGTGGCCCGCAGGAACGTCAGGCGTTTCGACCTTCGACCACGGTTGCACCGGGCGATCGTAATGACCGTCGAAAGGGCCGTTGTAGATTCGCTTTGGCTCGAAGAATATGACGGGGTCGTTATCCTCGATTGCGGCGATCAGAAGACCCTTGGCGTCATAAGGGTTTGACGGGATGACAGTCTTGAGGCCCGCGACATGCGTGAACATTGCCTCGGGGCTTTGCGAATGCGTTTGCCCGCCAAAAATGCCCCCGCCGAACGGTGATCGCACCGTGATGGGCATGACGAACTCGCCCGCTGAGCGATAGCGCAGTCTGGCTGCTTCACTGACAAGCTGATCGAGTCCCGGGTAGATATAGTCGGCGAATTGAATTTCCGGCACCGGACGCAGGCCATAAGCCGCCATCCCGACGGCAACGCCGATGATACCGCATTCATTGATCGGCGTGTCAAAGACCCGAGTCTTGCCGTGCTTGGCCTGCAGGCCTGCAGTGGCGCGGAACACCCCACCGAAGAAGCCCACGTCTTCCCCCAATATGGTGACGCCGGGGTCGCGCGCCAGGCACACATCCATTGCCGAATTGATCGCCTCGACCATGTTCATACGCGGCATCGCTTAAATTCCTGCTGCGGCGCGCTCGGCACGCATCTGGTCGCGCTGTTCGACAAGGTGCCAGGGCATTTCCTCGAACACGTCTTCAAACATCGTGTCGAACGGCTGGTGCAAGCCGTGGCCCAATATCCCGTTCTTCTCGGCCTCTTTTTGTGCCGCCTTGACCATCTCTGCGAGCTCGATGTCCTGCGCTGCGTGGCGCACCTCGTCCCATTCGCCCAAACTGATCAGATGCGCCTTCAGCCGTGCGATCGGATCTCCCAGCGGCCATTTCGTCGCCTCGTCGGCGCTCCGATAGGCGCTCGGATCGTCGGACGTGCTGTGCCCTTCGGCACGGTAGGTAAAATGCTCGATGAGCGTTGGCCCTTTGTTGGTCCGCGCCCGCTCTGCTGCCCAAGCGGTTGCCGCGTAAACGGCTAGCGGATCGTTGCCGTCGACCCGCAATCCTGCGATCCCGTACCCGACGGCTCGTGCAGCAAAGGTCGTCGCTTCCCCCCCCGCAAATCCTGCAAACGAGCTGATTGCCCACTGGTTGTTGACGACATTCATGATGACCGGCGCACGATAGACAGTGGCGAACATGCAGGCTGAATGAAAATCTCCCTCGGCCGTCGACCCTTCGCCGCACCACGTCGCCGCAATCCGCGTATCGCCCATCGCGGCGCTCGCCATCGCCCAGCCAACAGCTTGCGGATATTGCGTCGCGAGGTTGCCCGAGATCGAAAAAAATGCGCCTTGCCGGGTCGAATACATGATCGGCAGCTGGCGCCCCTTCAAACGGTCGGCACGGTTAGAGTAAATCTGGTTCATCATGTCCACGATGGGCCAGTCGCGCGCAATCAAGATGCCTTGTTGGCGATAGCTGGGGAAGCACATGTCGTCTCGGTCGAGCGCAAATGTCGCGCCCACCGCAACTGCCTCCTCGCCAGTCGACTTCATGTAAAAGCTGGTCTTTCCCTGCCGCTGAGCACGAAACATGCGCTCGTCGAACGCCCGGGTCAGTGCCATGCTGCGCAACATGCGGCGAAGCAGGTCAGGCGCAAGTTTGGGGTCCCACGACCCGACAGCCCTAGCGTCGTCATCGAGCACACGGACGAGCCCATAGGAAAGTTCGCGCATCGAGCCCGCATCGACAGCGCTGTCCGGACGCGCCGTCACCCCTGCGGCCAGCACCTCGACGCTGACAAATTCGGCTTCGTCACCCGGGCGGAATTGGGGCTCGGGAACGTGCAATGTCAGCGGGGGCAGATTGCGACGGGGCGACTCAGACACACGGTTCTCCTTGGTCGTACCATGCGGCCCGCGCAACAATATTACAACGCACGAAACGCGTTGCAGCCCCAGCGTCGGGTTGCTAGCGTTTACGCAAACGTAAAGCAGGAGAGACTGATATGACGCTCGATGTTGCCGGACGCTCGGCGTATAACGAAGATCACGAAGCGTTTCGTCAGTCGGTTCGGAGTTTTATCAAGGCGGAGGTCGTTCCCCATATCGAGCGGTGGGACGCCGCCGGAATTATTGAAAAGGAGATTTGGCCAAAAGCTGGCGCCGTCGGCATGCTTTGTCCCACCGTGCCGGAAGAATATGGCGGGCTCGGCCTCGATTTTGGCTACAATGCGATCATCGATGAAGAGGTGGCCTATGGAGGAACCTCGCTCGGTTTTTCGCTCCAGTCCGACATCGTCGTCAATTATCTCATTTCCTACGGCAGCGAAGAGCAGAAGAAGCTGTGGCTGCCTCGACTTGTCTCGGGCGAAACGATTACCGCGATTGCCATGACC
The DNA here is from genome assembly GCA_043787435.1 of Sphingomonadales bacterium. Taxonomy (GTDB): domain Bacteria; phylum Pseudomonadota; class Alphaproteobacteria; order Sphingomonadales; family Sphingomonadaceae; genus Sphingomonas_O. The sequence continues at coordinate 15,265 of JAYVVA010000054.1, forward strand.
GAGCCCGGCGTTGGTTCCGACCTTCAGGGAATTCGGACAACCGCCAAGAAAGACGGCAACCACTACGTGATCAATGGCAGCAAAACTTACATTACGAACGGCCAGAACGCCGACCTCATCCTCGTTTGCTGCAAGACCGACACCGACATTCAACCAGCCTGGAAAGGCGTTTCGATCATCCTCGTCGAGGCCGATCGCGATGGGTTCAAGCGTGGACGAAACCTCGACAAGATCGGCATGGATTCCGCCGACACCAGCGAATTGTTCTTTGAAGACGTTCGCGTGCCTATGACCAACTGCCTAGGAGAAGAGGGCAAAGGCTTCATTTATCTGATGAGCGAATTGCCCCAGGAGCGACTATCAATCGCCGTAAGCGCAATGGCTTCAACACAAAAGGCGTATGACGAAACCGTCGCTTTTGTGCGCGACCGCAAAGCGTTTGGGAAACCGGTCATCGATTTCCAGAACACACGCTTTACGTTGGCCGACATCAAATCGAAGTTGCAAGTTGGCTGGGCCCACCTTGATTGGGCGCTGACGCGGCATCTGAAAAAAGAACTGACGGCCGAAGAAGGGGCAGCTGCCAAACTATGGCACACCGAGTTGCAGTGGGAGGTCATGGACAAGTGCCTCCAACTCCATGGCGGTGCGGGCTACATGAACGAGTACCCCATCGCGAAAATGTGGCGCGGCGCCCGAGTGACGCGGATTTTTGGCGGAACAAACGAGATCATGAAGGAATTGATCGGCCGCAAACTGTAACCACGGTCAGGATCAGCGTTCATGACCGACGTCCGTCAAGCTGGCCGTTTCGCCTTGGGTGACCGCTCGGTCAACCGTGTCGGTTATGGCGCGATGCAGCTTGCCGGGCCGATGGTTTACGGACCGCCAAAGGATCGCTCCACCGCACTTTCGATCTTGCGCGCAGCGATCGAAAGCGGGGTCGATCATATCGATACCAGCGACTATTACGGTCCCTACGTCACCAACGAACTCATTTGCGAGGCGCTGCACCCCTATCCAGACGATCTGATGATCGTTACCAAGATCGGCGCCGTTCGGGGGGATGGCGGTTCCTGGCTTCCGGCTTTCGAGCCAGCCCAGCTGGTCGCGGCGGTCCATGACAACCTTTACCGCCTCAAACTGGATGTGCTCCACGCCGTCAATCTGCGTAGCATGTTTAGCCCGCATGGTCCCGCCGAGGGCTCGATGGAAGCACCACTAACGGTCCTCGCCGATTTACAGCGGCAGGGATTGGTGCGTCACATTGGCCTCAGCAACGTCACGCCGACACAGATCACTATGGGACGTGCGATCTGCGATATCGTCTGCGTTCAGAACCACTATAATCTCGTGCACCGGGGCGACGATGCAATCATCGACGAATTGAGCGCGGCAGGGATTGCCTATGTTCCGTTTTTTCCGCTCGGCGGATTCAGCCCGCTGCAGTCGGAGGTCCTTTTCGAGATCGCGCGCGCGCACGCTGCGACGCCGATGCAGGTGGCGCTCGGATGGCTGCTGCGGCGCGCGCCGAATATCCTGCTGATCCCCGGCACGTCGTCGCTCGTTCATTTGCGCGAAAATCTTGCAGCCGCAGAGCTCGATCTGTCTGACGACACCCTGGCGGCGCTCGGCGCAATCGGTGGTGCCCCCTGAGGAATCGCCCCACTCAGCACTTCTGCAAACTCAACGGTGTCATCAGATCGCCGAGCGCGTTGCCTGCCGCTTCGGTCTGCCCAGATCGAAGGTCTCGCCCGGCGCGTGACCACCACGAGTCGACGGGAAAAGGCCCGCAAGACCGCTGACATTTTTGACTTCAGCAGGACACGAATAGGCAACCACGGCGCCGGGCGCCAACGTGGCAAGTAAAACAACTGGGACCTTGTTATCCTCCAAACTAGCCGAGGCAGCAGACAAGCGCCAATACCTCAAGCGGTTTGCGCGCCCTGCCCAATCTCGCGTCTTTTGGTGTCTCACACCCTTTCTCGAACACACCGACCCATCGCACAGCAGCTGTGATCCAGTACAGTTGGCGAACAGCGTTGCAGTGGCGTCAGATCGATCACAGGACCGCTGTGAGGCCAGTCGATCAGTCGATGAGAACCCGCATCCATTCCGACCGGTCCGCCCGCTCGGTCCTAAGTGCGTTCGCCGGTTCTGCAGTGTCCTCATACCCAACCGCCAGACCACAGAACAACATGCGCTCGTCGGGCGTACCGAGGAATCCCGTCACTGTTCCGGGAAACATCGCCCAGCATTCCTGTGGACACGTTGCCAGCCCTTCCTCCACGGCGAGCAACATGAAGTTTTGCAGGAACATGCCCATATCGCTCCACTGCGGCGATCCCATCCGTCGATCGATCGTCATGAAAAGTGCCAGCGGCGCACCGAAAAACGCAAAATTACGTGCGAACCACGTCCGTCGCGCGACCTTGTCCTCTCGCGGGATACCGATAAGGTCGTACATGGCCTCACCGACCGCAAAACGGCGTTCCCGATAGGGACTGACCAACTCCTTTGGGTAGATGTCGTATTCGGCGATCTCGGGTGGGCCTCCCATCTTGGTGGTCATTGTCCGCTTAAGCCGTGTCAGCGCGTGCCCGGCGACCACATCGATATGCCAAGGCTGAAGGTTCCCACCGGAAGCAGCGCGAGAAGCCCCCGCAACGAGCCGCCCGACCAGATCCAGGTCGACCGGGCGGTCGAGGAAGCCCCGGACGGACCGTCGTGCCGCTACGGCATCGCGTACTTCCATAAAACTCTCCAAAAGGTGACTTGCCTCATTGAGCCGATGGCTTAACACAAGCATAGGGTTGACGTTTACGGAAAGGACAACTTTATGGCCGAGGCCTATATTGTGGACGCGGTTCGAACGGCAGGCGGCAAGCGCGGCGGCAAATTGGCGGGTTGGCACCCCGTCGACCTGGCAGCAGCAACGCTCGATGCCATTGTCGCACGTACAGGCATTGACGGCAGCGCTGTCGATGACGTGATCATGGGCTGCGTCATGCAGGGCGGGCAGCAGTCTGGACAAGTCGGTCGGAACGCGGTCCTCGCCGCCAACCGACTGCCCGACAGCGTTCCCGCGGTCTCCATCGACCGCCAATGCGGTTCTTCGCAACAGTCGATGCAATTCGCTGCGCAAGCGGTGATGTCAGGCACGCAGGACATGATTATCGCGGCCGGAGTTGAAAGCATGACACGCGTGCCGATGGGGTCAACTGCGCTGCTATTCATGAAAGAGGGTTTGGGCAACTACAAGTCGCCGCGCCTTGAGGAAAAATACCCCGGCATCATGTTCAGCCAGTTTATGGGTGCTGAGATGATCGTCAAGAAGCACGGGTTCAGGCGCGAACAGCTCGACCACTACGCCTACGAGAGTCATCGCCGTGCAGCTGCGGCGACACAGGCTGGCGCCTTTGACGCCGAAATTATTCCGCTAGACATTGAAACGCCCGAAGGCGTCACAGTTCACCGTACTGACGAAGGCATACGGTACGACGCAACTGCGCAGAGTATCGGCACCGTCAAGCTTTTGCAGGAGGGTGGGAGCATCTCTGCCGCCAATGCCAGCCAGATCTGCGACGGCGCATCCGCCGTGCTGATTGTAAGCGAGGCGGCACTCAAGGCGCACGGCCTCACGCCAATGGCGCGAATTCACAATCTAACGGTCACTGCGGGCGACCCCGTCATCATGCTGGAAGAACCGCTTTTCGCGACTGACCGGGCGCTCAAGCGCGCGGGGATGCGGATCGAAGACATCGACCTTTATGAAGTCAACGAAGCCTTCGCGCCCGTCCCCATGGCGTGGATGAAGCATACCGGGGCCGACCATGCTCGGCTTAACGTCAATGGCGGCGCGATTGCACTCGGTCACCCGCTCGGCGCATCGGGTACCAAGTTGATGGCAACGCTCGTCCACGCCCTTAAGGCTCGGGGCGGACGGTATGGTCTTCAGACGATGTGCGAAGGCGGCGGAATCGCGAATGTCACGATCATCGAACGGCTATAAGGAACGTAATTCATGAAACTGGACAACAGTGTTTGCGCCGTCGTGACCGGCGGCGCTTCCGGGCTGGGCGCAGCGACCGCGCGGGCGCTCGCTGCCAAGGGCGTCAAGGTCGCCATCTTCGACATGCAGGCTGAAAAGGGCAAAGCGATGGCTG
>JAYVVA010000055.1:0-5767 GCA_043787435.1 Sphingomonadales bacterium
AAGGGCAAGGCAGCTTTTTCCGATGCGACCCCGCAGGACCAGATGGCAGCGGGCAAGTTGATGAAAAAACTCGAAGCAGAAATCGTCCGTACGGCAATCTTGAAGGACGGCGCACGCATCGACGGTCGCACCACCACGCAGATCCGTCCAATCGAGGCAATCGTCGGCTTCCTGCCGCGTACGCACGGCTCCGCGCTGTTCACGCGAGGAGAAACTCAATCGATCTGCACGACCACGCTCGGCACCAAGGACGCCGAGCAGATGATCGACGGGCTCAACGGCCTGAGCTATTCCAACTTCATGCTACACTATAACTTCCCGCCCTATTCAGTCGGCGAAGTTGGTCGCTTCGGGGCCCCAGGGCGTCGTGAAGTGGGGCATGGCAAGCTCGCGTGGCGCGCGCTGCACCCGGTTCTGCCGTCGAAGGAAGAGTTCCCGTACACGATCCGCGTTTTGTCAGACATCACGGAGAGTAACGGCTCCTCGTCGATGGCCACCGTCTGCGGCGGTTCGCTTTCGATGATGGATGCGGGCGTCCCGCTCAAGCGTCCGGTCAGCGGCATCGCCATGGGGTTGATTCTCGAAGGGAAGGAATTCGCGGTCATCAGCGACATCCTGGGCGACGAAGATCATCTCGGCGACATGGATTTCAAGGTTGCGGGTACGTCCGAAGGCATCACGACGATGCAGATGGACATCAAGATTGCCGGTATCACTGAAGAGATCATGAAGCAGGCGCTCAAGCAGGCTGCTGAAGGCCGCACGCACATTCTGGGTGAGATGGCCAAGGCGCTTGACCATACGCGCACGGAATTGTCGGCCCACGCTCCACGGATCGAGACGATGCAAATCGACAAGTCGAAAATCCGCGACATCATCGGTACGGGCGGCAAGGTCATCCGCGAGATCGTCGCAACAACGGGCGCCAAGGTCGATATCGACGACGAAGGGCTGATCAAGATCAGTTCTTCGGACCTGACCCAGATCGAGGCCGCGCGTAGGTGGATTTCAGGTATTGTCGAAGAAGCCGAAGTCGGCAAGATCTATGACGGCAAGGTCGTCAACATGGTAGATTTCGGCGCCTTTGTGAACTTCATGGGCGGCAAGGACGGGCTCGTCCACGTCAGCGAAATCCGCAACGAGCGCACCGAAAAGGTCACCGATGTCCTGACCGAGGGACAGGCTGTGAAGGTCAAAGTCCTCGAAATCGATCCGCGGGGCAAGGTTCGCCTGTCGATGCGCGTCGTCGACCAGGAAACCGGCGCTGAACTGGAAGACAGCCGCCCGCCACGTGAGGAGCGCCCGCGGGGCGACCGACCCGACCGTGGCCCACGTCGTGACGGCGGTGGCGGCGACCGCGGTCCGCGTCGTGACGGCGGCGGCGGCGGCGATCGGGGACCGCGTCGCGATGGAGGGGGAGGCGACCGTGGCCCGCGCGGAAGTTCAGGCAGCGGCTACGGCGGCGGTCGCGACCGCGACGGCGCGCCCAAGGATGACGGGCCGGCGCCTGAGTTTGCGCCTGCATTCCTGACGCGCGAAGACTAAAAAGCGGAAGGTTCTGGAGAGGACCCGGAAACAGGGGGTCGCGGCGACGCGGCCCCCTTTTTTTCGCCTGCGAACATGCGTTTGTTCGTACGCTTCGGCCCGGTTGATTTTCAGGTGCACGGCATTGAACATTAGGCCGAAAGAGGAAAAAATAGATGCGGGTGATGGTCTTCGTGAAAGCAACCGAGGATCGCGAAAAGGACTTTGACCAGACACCGTGCTCGACTGGGATGACGGCGGCAATGAGCAGGTTCAACGGCGAACTGAGTAAAGCCGGCGTCCTGCTCATGGCGAAGGGACGCAAACTCTCATCGCGCGGCAGGCGCGTCGGTTTCGATGGCCCCGAGCACACGGTGCTCGGGGCCGCTGCGCTCAACCTCGCGAGCTCATCGCCGGGTTTTCGGCTGTGGGAAGTCAAGGATATCGAGGATGCCGTCGCTTGGGTTTAGCGCCGCCCCAATTCTATGCCGGGGCAAAGCGTCATCGAAATCAGGCCGGTTAACGAGATCGCTGATTGGGCGGGGAAGACTGAATAGGACAAGGCGCAATCCGCATCGCCGTTGCCCCGGCCCCCGCAAGCATCGTGGTCGACGCGCGGCACTGCCCTGAGCTGGAGGCGCCCGGCGTCCTCCCAATCCGTTTTTTGCTGGCGAACACTATCGCTTGCAGTCCGCCGAGCCCCAGACTTTTTGCGACTTTGCTGCTCCTGCCAAGAATCGAAGCGCGGCTTGGAAACGGCTCGACTGTAGACGTGATCAAGGCGTCCGTCGTGCCAGAGGATGCAAATCATGAGCTGGAGCGGGGTTCGCGGGTGGCTTGCCTCATCCTGCGCATTTCATGCTGCCCAATGCCCCGCTGGCTGGTAGTCGGCAGGCATGCACCTGAACAAATTCGACGTCGACGTTTTTCTGCGGGACTATTGGCAGAAAAGGCCTTTACTCATCCGCAACCCGTGGGACGCATGGCGCAATCCCCTCGACCCTGATGAACTCGCCGGGCTGGCTTGCGAGGACGAAATCGAGTCGCGGCTCATCATGCAGGCGCGAAAGACGTGGAAGGTCGAACCTGGTCCGCTACCCGAGGAACGTTTCGACAGGCTCGGCAAGGCGCCGTGGACATTGCTCGTCCAGGCTGTCGACCACGCCGTACCGGACGTAGCAGCGCTGGTCGTGCCCTTCCGCTTCGTGCCCAATTGGCGCATCGACGACGTGATGGTCAGCTATGCCAGCGACGGCGGTGGGGTTGGGCCGCATTTCGACCAGTACGACGTCTTCCTGATCCAGGGGCTTGGCCAGCGACGCTGGCAGGTTGGAGGCTACGGCGATGCGGCATGTAACGACGACACTGAGCTTTTGCCGCATGACGATTTGCGCCTCCTCGCAAAATTCGAGGCCGTAGAGGAATGGGTGCTCGACCCCGGTGACATTCTCTACGTGCCGCCCCGGGTGGCACACAATGGTGTCGCGGTTGGCAACGACTGCATGACCTATTCAATTGGCTTCCGGGCGCCCGCACGCAGCGAGCTGATCGCCCACTACTGTGATCACTTACTGGCGGAGATCACGGACGATGACCGCTATGCCGACCCCGATCTGCGCGCGGAGGGCAATCCGGGTGAAATCACGGCTGAGGTGTTGACTGAACTTCACGGCATGATCACGGCGAAACTCGCCGATCACGACGGGTTTGCGCGCTGGTTTGGCACCTACAACAGCACACCCAAATACGCTGACGTGGAATGGGGACCGCAAGAACCTGTCGAAGCCGAGACAATACGCCGGTTAGTGGCCAACGCGACGGCGCTGAGACGCAACCCAGCAAGCAGATTTTCGTTTGTGCGGGCTGCGCCTGGAGCGGTGTCGTTGTTCGTCGATGGAGCGTGTTTTGAGTGTGCGGACGAGTCCGTGGCATTCGCCGAGCAGCTGTGCAGGGAAGATCGCTTTCTTGTCGATCCGACGCTGGTCGGATCGACTCCGGCAATTACGCTTATCATGCAGCTGTTCAATCGGGGCAGCTTCGACTTCGATCAAGCGGATTAAGTTTCGATCTCCCGCCAGTGGCCGACGGCCAACCCGTCAACTGTCCACTCCCCGATCATCCAGCGCACGAGCCGGAGCGTCGGATGCCCTACCGCTGCTGTCATCCGGCGCACCTGGCGATTGCGACCTTCGCGGATCGTCAGTTTGATCCAGCAGTCAGGGATCGTCCTTCGCACGCGGATTGGCGGCGTGCGGGGCCACAACCCTGGGTAGGGGATGCGTTCTACCTCAGCGGGCAGAGTGGGACCGTCTTTTAGCTGCACACCGCTCCGAAGCCACGCGAGGGCGGCTTCAGTCACGTCACCCTCTACCTGCACCAGATAAGTCTTGGGCAGTTTAAACCTGGGATCCGCGATGCGGTCCTGTAAGCGCCCGTCGTCGGTCAGTAGCAGCAATCCCTCGCTGTCGAAGTCGAGCCGCCCAGCAGCATAGATGCCCGGCAGGTTGATGAACTGGGTAAGCGTTGGACGCGCGACGGCTGCGCGTTCGTCGGTGAACTGGGAGAGGACCGCAAAGGGTTTGTTGAACAGGATTAGTCGCGACATGGGGCTCAAGCCTTCGGAGGCCGAGGCACGCGCTTGCCCTTGGTACGGCTGGTCAAGTGGAACTGCCGACATCGGTCACACCGATAAACCCGTAGCGCGAACGCTGCGCCGCGTGTCGCCAATAGTGCTGCGTCCTGAGAGGCATACCGGATTTTGCGGCGACAACTGTTAAGCTTGGTTTGCACGGCGCTTGGCGCGACTTCATCGGTAGTAGCGTGGAGGAGCCGCCACCAAGTCATTGACAGCGGCGGCGCGAGACGTGGAGGCGTTGTCGACCTCGGTTTGCACGCCGATCAAGCCACGTGCAGTTCTGTCCCAGCCCGCCCGCACTGCGCCAAGTCCTGCGTCAAGCGTCTGGTTACCTGGTGTTCCGGTCGCTGGCATCGGGCGTGACTGACAAAGCCGTGACAGATGTGCAAGCAAAAGGGGCCGTTCCCTCTGGAACGGCCCCTCCAGGCAATTAAATGTTCGGCCTAGTGTTTTGCCATCGAATTCAGCGTCGCGTTCGACGCGCCTTTGCTGGCGGCCTTGTCGATTGCATCGGCCTTGTTACTGCCCGCCGCACGGACAGCGTCAGCGCTGTTTTCGACGTTGGCGGCAGCTGCGTCGTTCGACATGTTGCCCGCCATTGCGTCCATATTGTCCGCCATGTTGTCGGTCACCGCTTCGACATTAGCGGCCTGCGGGGTCTTGTTGCACGCACCTAGCGTGACAAGACCAGCGATCGCGACGGCGGCCAGAATACGATTTCTCATGATAAGAGCTCCCTATTGGTACACCCCTCTCGGTGCTACCCTACGCACGCGTTAATCCCCGAAACGGTGTTCGGTTCCGCGAGTGGCACGATTGCAGGGCCGGAAGATGCGCGCATAATGGCCCAATGATCGTCCGATTCGCTGTGACTGCTGCCGCTCTTCTCCTGTCAGTCAGTGTAAATGCGGCGACTCGACGCAACACGCCGACGCCGCCTGTGGTCGTTTTGGCCGACACTGTACGCGTTGCGCTGACGACCGCGATCGGTACGATCATTATCGATCTGGACCATAAACATGCGCCGATATCCACCGCAAATTTCGTGCGTTATGTCGATCAAAAGCGGTTCGACGGCATCGTCTTCTACCGCGTTATGCGCCTTGCTTTCGGCGAACAGCCCAATGGCCTGATCCAAGCGGGGGCACGCGGCGACCCGAAGCGGGTGTTGCCGCCGATTGCGCACGAGCCCACATCGCTAACAGGGCTTAAGCATCTCAAAGGCGCGATTTCGATGGCACGTTTCGCGCCCGGCACAGCGACTGCTGATTTCTCGATTTTGGTGTCGGACCTGCCCGGACTCGATGCCGGAGCAAACCCGAACGATCTGGCCGGCTATGCAGTGTTTGGCTATGTCGTCGAGGGGATGGATGTCGTCCGCAATATTTATGACACCCCACTTTCGCTCACGCAAGGCAGCGGCGTGTTGAAGGGGCAGATGATCGACGTACCGGTAAAGGTGCTCACAGTGCGGCGGATAAAAGAAAACACCGCAGGATCGCCAGGTGGAAACAAATAGGGAGCTTCTGTTGCTCGGTGCTCCCCAAACCGCCGGTTTCCACTTCTGTTGCCCGGTGTGGTCCCTACCGCGCTAAAGCCAAACTAACT
>JAYVVA010000056.1:0-5728 GCA_043787435.1 Sphingomonadales bacterium
CCGCTTATCGGGCTCTCGACGCGCAGGTTCTCGGTGCGCAGGGATCCGCGAATAATCGGCTGGTCTAGCCTGCCAGTTACGTCCGCGCCGATCGCGAGCGGACCCGACACATCGAAGCTTTCGACGCCGGTCAGGCGCCAAAGCGTATCCGCAGGACCGTTATAGCGCAGCTGCGCAAAAAGCGGCGCACTCTCCAGACGATTATAGAGCGTCTCGCCACCACTCAGCGGCGCGATGCGCGCCTGCGCCTGCCCGATCGTCTTGCCCCCCGAGGCAGCAATGGCGCGCACGGCAAGACCATTGTGATCGAGCACTGCGTTCACGCCTGCATCGACAGGGCTCGAGACCACGACCAAGCCGGCACGCGTCAAATTGCGAATGCGCAAGGTTGCGCTGCCCGTCGGCACGCCGCCGCCGGTCGGCTGGCTGAAGATCACCCGCCCGCTCGCCGTCCCGCCGAGCCCCAGATTGGGCTGGATAATGTCGAGGACCGACAGCGGCAGCTGCTCGATCGTGGCATCGAGATCGGTCGCATTGCCGCCAAAGCGCCCGCCAACCGTTGCAGTGCCACCAGCAATGCTCACTTCTGTTGGCGACAGTCGCCACGCATCACCTTCGCGGATAATAACGGCAGGCGAAGTCAGCTTGATCGGGCGACTGTCAGCCGTTCCCTCCGCGTTCACCAAATAGCGATTTGGCAAGACATCGATTACTGAACGGATGTCGAAGCCGCGGCCACGCGACCCTGCGAAATTAACCTTCACTTGCCCAAGGCCACCGACCAGCTTGGCATTGCCCGCTGCCCGCGCCAGCGCAACATCGCCGTAGCGCAGCCCCTGACTGACAAAGGTCGCATCTATGCTGGTTCCCTTGGGATCCAGGAGCGCCACCGCATCGAGCTGTCCGCGCTGAATGACGATCAACGGTGGCCCGACCAGCTTGACGTCGCGCGCATTCAGATGGGCTTCGACGCGCTGAACACCTTGCTCGACACCGAGCATGATCTTGCCGTTCAGGCCTCCGCCTGCAACCGCGACCTGTCCGGTCAGCCCACCCGTAACCGCGCGCAGGTCGCCCGAGGCTTTTACCCCCGACGCCATCAACGTGGTAATGCGAATCAGCGACTGACCACCGCTTGGCAACAAGATCTGGCCATTGCCTTTGAACGGCCCGAGTATTGAACCACCGCTTGCGGTCCAGTCGAACCCCTGGTTGGTTGGAACGAGCGATGCCAGGACGCTCGTCAACTTTGCCGATGCCATCGGACTGGCGAGCATGAGGTCAACCTTCGGGCGCGCAATATTTCCGTCAAGCCGCATCCGAACAGGTCCATACTGGCGTTGTCGCCCGCTCCCTTCGAAGAAGAACGTGCCATCGAGCCGACGATAACCGCTTCCGGTCAGCACGAGCGCCGGCGCGGTCAGTTTGAGGCCGGAGAAGCGGATAATCCCGTCCGTCCCGCGCTCAAGTGCAGTGTCGAGATAAGGGAGACCGCCGGCGAGACCCGCCAGGAAACTATTGTCGAAGCGGCGAACCCAGACCTGGCCGCGCCCGACGATGCGGACGCCCTGCCCATTTGCACCGGGCACAACTTTTAGGACCGACTTCACATCGATAATGCCGAGACCGGGGATGAGGTAGCGGTTGAGCTGGCCCGACAAACCGACGTCGTAGCGGCCCGTAACCAGGTCGAGCAGCACGGCGATGGTGCCGTTGAGCTTGTCTGACCGCAATTTTAGCGCATCGCCGACAATGAGTTTCGAAGTCACGCGTAGCAGGCCGTCAACCCGCAGATCGTTGAGGATGCCCCCTGCGAGGGTGCCGACGCCGGTGACGCGCCGTGCCGATAGCGCGATCGGCACGATTACCGGCTCTACCGAGAGCTTGCCGCGGCCGGTGAGACGGACATCCTCGAACCCTGTGGCATCTACCGCGATGCGAACTGCGGTAATCTTATAGTCGAAGTTTGCCGAACCAAACGGTCCGCGGAGGACGACGAGCGCCGCGATGTCACGGCCGGTCAGGGTCGGGAGCACTGCTTGCGGCTGACGCAGGCGTGCTTCGATGCGCATCGCATCGAAGCTACTGTTCGCCAGATCGACAAAACCATTCGCGCCCAGAGCGAGCGCAGGCGACGACAGGCCGATATGCGTGTCAAGCCGCCGGTTCGAAAGCATCGCGTTACCGATGACACGCAGGCCTGGCGCTGTAAGCCGCGCAATGCGTCCCGTCGTCACGAGCGACGGGTGTACGACCCCGTCTATGTCATAACGGCCCAACTTTGCCGTCAGCGCCAGCTTTGCGAGCTCGCCGGTGCCAGCCCGGGCGGCAACACTGCCTCTCCATTCCTTCCAGCTGCCATCTCCACCGACGCGAAGCGACAGGGCCTGCGTCGCGCCGAGCATTCCGCCAATGACGCCTTTGGCCGGTGCATCGACCACCGCGGCGATGTCGAAGACATTGCGGTCGGGGGCGCTATCGAGTTTTAAAACCAGCCGGTCCCCACCCCGAGACTGCCCGTTCAGATCGACCAGCGCGCGACCGTCACGAATCTCGGCACGGCCGGTGATCCGGGCGACACGTGCCGGCTTTGCAATCCGCTCGCCAAACGTCAGCCGATTAACCCGCAACTCGCCGATCCGGATGTCGAACGACGGCAAGATCGGCTGAGGCGTCCTGCTAGGGACGAGATCAGGCAGCCGGTCGAGCGTCGCGGCAGGTGCAATGAGCCGATCAATGTCGACACGGTTCGAAAGCCACGCAAGCGGCGTCCAGTCGACAGCGACTTCGCCTGCCTGGAAAAACACACCTTTTGAGTCGGACAGCCGCAAATCGCGCAGGCGTGTTGCGCCGTAAATCGATCCCTCGATCCGGCCAACCCTGATCCGCAGGCCGCTCGCAGGCGCGAGAGCTTCGATCTGGTCCGCGATGAAGCGGTGGCCGATGCTTGTATCGCCGAGCCAGAGAAGAATTGCTGCTGCGAACAAAAACAGCACCAGAAGCGCGCTCGCCCAGCGCGACACGCGTTTCAAAACGCTTGCCCCAGCGAAACCTGAATTGAAATGAGCGGCTCGGTCTTTCGACGCGCCAGCGGCGTGCCAACATCGATCCGAATCGGGCCGAAGTTGGAATAATAGCGCAGGCCGAGCCCTGTACCGACCCGCAGCCCGGTAAGACTGGGGAGTGCAGTTGTGTAGATGTTGCCCGCATCGACGAACGGCACGACGCCGAAATTGCCGCCAAAGACTGGCAGCCGGATCCGCGCCTCGAGCGAGAATTCCGTGAGTGAGCGCCCACCGATCGGCTGGTTCAGCGCGTTGAGTGGTCCGACAAGCTGATAGCCAAAGCCGCGAACCGATCCACCGCCACCTGCATAGAACAGCCGCGAGGGGGCGATTGCCTGTTGCGAGGCGCCTTCGATCCCCCCAAATCGCGCACGGCCCGCAATCACCAGTTTCTTGCCAAACGGGCGATAGAAGCTGCCGTCGAGCTGCACCTTCAGATAACCAAATGTCGTTGCTTCAACCGACAACTCCGGGGAAATGCGTGCGGCCAGGCGGAAGCCGTGGGTTGGATCGAGCAGACTGTCCGAGCCGTCATAGGCAAGGGTAACGGGAATGGCTGCAATATAGAATTGTCGGCGTACAAGCGCACCGCGCAGCGGATCGAGATTGCGCTCGCTCGAATAGAGCACTTCGCCGCCGAAACTGTACGCCCAAGGTTTTTGCCAGATAATTGTCGTCTGCCGCTCGATGCTTCCGGCGATGTCGACGGTATAGGCGTCATACGCAGCCGTGTTGTCATGGCTTGCCAACAGCCGAGCGTTGAGGACCTGATCACGGCGGCGGAAATTGCCCATGCGTAGCGTTGCGCCCAACAATTGTTCGAGCGTGCCGGCAACACCGCGGAACGTAACTGCACCTTCGGGCTGGATGAAATTGCGGTGTTGCCAGCTGGCTTCGACGCTGAAGCCCTGGCCGGTGCCATAGCCTGCTTCACCCGCGACTGTGCGGAAGGGTGCTGGATCGATCGTGGTCTGCAAATCCACAGTGCCAGGCGTACCCCCTTCGATGGGCGTAACCCGAACTTGGGAAACGAGGCCCGTTGCGATCACGGCGCGCCGGAAATCGTCGACGAGGTAGCTGTCGTAAAGGTCTCCGGGCTCCCAGCGCGCAATCACCTCGGCATGCGCCGCGCTGAACGGGGGCTTGCCCCCCGCGTAGCGGATGGCACCAAAATTGCGTTTGCCGCCAGGTTCAACGTTGAGGTCGAGTGTGGCACCGCGCGTTTCGTGATCGACGACGACCGAGGGCTCACCGACCTTGGCAAATGGATACCCGGTGCGCCCCAGTTTATCGATCAGCGCAGCCTGGCCCATGATAACATCTTCGGCGACCACAGGCTTGGTTGGCGTCACGCCGAACGCCGCCTCCAGTGCAGCCTGTTCACCAGTTGCGCCGACGCCCTTTACATCGACGCCTGTAAACTTGAATTGTTCGCCGGGCGTAACTGACAGTGTCACCGTCACGCGGCCGCCGTCAGATGCCGGTTTGATATCCGTAACGACGATCGCGTCGTAATAGCCCTCTGACCGCATGACGGCATCGAGCAATTCGACATCGTCGCGCGCCCGCCGATCGATTTGCGCAACATTGGCCGGCTTGCCGTCGTTTGCCCGCAGGACTGACAGGCCATTGAAGCGCTCGCGCACCCTGGGGAGCGCATCGACGCCCTGCAGCTGGATGACGTAGCGCGGCGTTTCGTTGGGCCGCGCTACGGCAGTATCGGGCACTGCCTCGAGCGGATCGCGCGCATTGAGGTCTGGCCAAGCAACACCAAGTTCGGGAAGCGGCGCGAGTGGCGTCTGGGGATCGAGGTCGGCAACCGGGGGAACGAGAGGCGTGGCAAGCGTTAGTTGCTTGGCAACGGCGGCGCCGGAAATCAGTGCCCCGACGGCAAATATCGTTGTACGCTGTAAACCCGAACCCATATTGTCGCGCTACCCCCTGACACGCCGACGTGTCACGGCGAAATCGCTCAGTGGCGTGTTTGTTCCGCGTGCGGGTCGGCAAGAACGATGATCAGCCGCTCGATCTGCCGCCAGCGACAAAAATGGACCACGTTGCCCCGGTCGCGGCTAATCTCCGCGTGCCCCGCCGCCACGGCGGCAGCGGCTTCGTCCCCCAGTTCGGCAATGAGACGGACAGCGTCGAGCGCAGACGCCCGGTCGGCAACAAAGGGATGCTGGGTCAAAACAATCGGCTTTCACTGTGCGGTCACTCTGTCTGGCACAAGGCGGGTTGCCTGTTCGCGCACCGAAATGGTGAAGCTTTTCTTGACCACGACGGTGCGCCTGCCATGAGCACTCCCATGAAACGCAATCGCAACCCAATTTCTGGCGGCTTCGCCCTTGGTATGGGCGCCCTGATCGGCGGTCTGTGGGGCGTGCACTATGGGCAACCGGCGCTGGGCCTTGGCGGCGGAATCGCGCTCGGCGGCGCAATCACGCTGATCGTGTGGCTGGTCGATCGCCGGCGCGATTAATTCAGCGCCAGCGGGGGCGCGCGACCAGCGTGAGAACCGGCCATTCGCTGCGTCCTATCGCCACCCGCCGCATATTCTGCGCCACATACGCTTTAGTCACAGCTGCTGCCTGGGTGTCGAGCAACCCGGCGAGCAGCAACGTTCCCCCGGGGATAATGCTCGCGGCAATCCACGGCGCCATATC
>JAYVVA010000057.1:0-1813 GCA_043787435.1 Sphingomonadales bacterium
GCGCCGTTGGGCACCGGCAGCGGCTCGTCGTTGAGGTTCCATGCGAGGATTGTTTGCGGATGATAGGCGTCGAGCAGGTCGAAGCTCTCGTAATATGGCGACCCGTCGTTGGCGTCGGCGCAGTGGAACACAATGTAGCGTGCCTCCGGATTTAGCCCCACCCGGTCGAGCAGGAACTTGATCGGCACTCCGGTCCACTTCGCTATTGCGCTCCATCCCTCGACACAATCGTGCCGCGTGATCTGGGTGCGCGCCGGCAGGCTTCGGATCTGGTTGATCGGCAGGATCTGGGGGTGCGTCACGAGGCCGTCGATGACGAGCGTCCAGTCGCGGAATTGCGTGGCGACGTGGCGAGCATAGGCATCGCCGACAGGCATCCGGACACCGTTCGACCGGAAGATCGGCGACCGCTGGCTCGGTTCAAACTCCTTAGCAAGCGCCATGCGATCCTGCAGGTTGCGGTGTATGGCGTAGTTGGCATCCTCTCCGAATTTCAAGATCTCGCGGAAATGTTCGTTGTCGCCGAGCGCATCGCATGCCGACAGGACGAGGCTGCTGCCTGCAACCATGGCGCCGACAAGCGCACGCCGCGTAAGTGAGGTGGGCGCAAGGATGTCGCTCACGCCGTTTCGCCGGCAAGCTCGGAAAGTGGTTTGGGGTCGGGCTTGGGCACCCGGTCGTACGGTAAACGAAACTTGCCGGTGAGCATTGACCCAATCTCGTTGACGGGGCCCGCCAGCATGACCAGCGCCAAGTGGATCACGATGAAAAGCGCAATAGCTCCTGCACAGATGAAGTGGATCGACCGGGCCGTCGATCGCCCGCCGAACGCATCGATCGCCCAACCGGTTAACGGCGATAATCCGGGCATCAGGCACATGCCGGTCAGGATCATCATGGGAATCACGCCGAAGAGGACGACGATGTACGTGATCTTTTGCAGCGTATTGTAGCTGAGTGCCGCTGCGCCGGTTGGGAATTTGAGTTGCGCGTGGTGCACGACCTCAGTGACGAGATGACGAGGTGACAGCTCGCCGGGCTTGAGCGCCAAGTCGCGCTGGATATGCTGATTCAGCAGGCTAATGAGCAGATAGACGAGGAATCCGAAGGCCAGCACCCACGCAAATGCTAGATGCCAGTGCCGCGCGAGTGCGAGATTGTAACTCGAGGGTATCGTCGCCCAGCCCGGGAAATGCCCGCGCTCCAAATAGTGGGTCAAGTCGAGCCACGGCCGGTCAAAATTGGCGCCGTATTGACCCCAATAGAGCCGGGGATGCGCGTTCGAGATCATCAAGCCCGACATCAGCATGACGAAAATCGTCGCGGCATTGACCCAGTGCCAAAGTCGCGTGGGTAGGCGGTGTCGCTTGACCAGCGCGCCGCCGTGTATTTCGACCGGTTCGGTCATGGCTTTTCCTCTTGACGCAAGCTCAGCATCGCGCGTCAGAGGTGCGACTGCAAGCGCGAAAAGGCTACCCGTACGCGCGGATAAAAAATACAATTGTCGTTGCCGCCGTAACCCCGAGCGTCCACAACCGGATTATCCGCGGCGGCAGCCTCTTGCCAACTTTTGCACCCAGCCAACCTCCGATGATCGCGCCGACCAACATGGGCAGGCAAATCCACCAGCGCACCATGCCAAACCCGATAAAGACCACCGCCGCGGCGGTATTTGCAACCGCGAGCATCAGCGTACGCGCCGCCATGAGGCGGTCCGGCGCCAGCCCGGCCAACAGGCCGTAGGTTGCGGTCGTCATCATCCCGACGCCGCCACCAAAATAGCCGCCGTAAAGACCAAGCAAGCTCTGGGCGA
>JAYVVA010000058.1:0-19681 GCA_043787435.1 Sphingomonadales bacterium
CCCTCGATGAGATCCGAATGCATGGTCTGAATCGAATCGATCACCAGCAGATCGGGTGGTGCCGGAAAGGTTGCCAGGATGTCACGCACTGACGTTGCGCTCGCCAAGCCGACTGGCGCATGCCCCAGCCCCAGCCGTTGCGCGCGCAGCCGCACCTGATCCACCGCCTCCTCGCCCGAAACATAGGCGACGCGCTTGCCGGCCAGCGCCAGTTTGGCTGCCGCCTGCAGCAGCAAGGTCGACTTACCGATTCCGGGATCACCGCCGATCAGTGTTGCCGACCCCACGACAAATCCGCCACCCAGCGCACGGTCCAGCTCGGCAATGCCCGACGCCATCCGGTCGGGAAGTTTTGTTTCGCTGTCGAGCGCAACCAGACTGACGGCGCGCCCGCCATACTGGAGGTTATGCCGTGCCGAAAACGGCGTCACGACCGCGCCGGCATCCTCGACCAGCGTATTCCATTCGAGGCAATCGTCGCACTGCCCCGCCCATTTGGACGCGACCGACGCACAGGCCTGACAGACGTAACGTTTCTGGGGTTTTGCCATGAAGCTTTCAGCGTGGGAACGAAGCAAGAACCTAGCTTGCCACGCACGCCCCGGCAACCCCCTCGCGACAAGCGAAGAGGTAGCCGAGAAAGGGCGTTCGATCGGAGGCAATGACTGGCGCGCACGACCGTCGAGGACGCACCCAGATCCTGGCGCCGGCGGTCGGAGCACTACAAACACCGTCGGCGGCAGCGCGCGCCTATCCCGTGCGACACGTGGACCGCGGGGCCCCAAGCCTGCTGAACCGCGCGTCAACCGGGCATCAATAGCATCAGTCCGCAGCTGGCCATTCTCCGTTTTCCGGCATGACACCGTAGAGCCAAACGAGCTCCCATACATGCACGGGGATCATCGACTTCATGCGACGCGGCTCCTCCCGGCGCAGGTGCGTGACCGTTACGCAGGCCTTCATCTCAACTGCTGTTCGCGCGAATTCTTGGCCGCGCCGGACCCAGCTTGGACGTCAACCAGCCAACGACGGGGCGCAGCCGGTTGGGCACCGACGGCAGCGGCAATCCGCCGGCCGCACGTTCGACATTGGCGAGAAACCCTTTGACGGCGCTCGCCCGGCTACGCTTGCTGTCGAGAACCTACAGCTTGATCTCACGGCCTGACAGCTCGAGCAATTCGGTGCCCCGATCGTTGCGGACGATCAACCATTGCTCGCCCTGCCCGTCCATGTAGCCGATGGCGATATCAGCAAGCACATTGGTGTCGTCGACGCACGCACGGCAAGTGAGCGGTACGAAATTCCAGATCAGTAATCGTGTCTGGATCGTCGGCCGACAGGGCCAGAAATTCATGAAATCGTTCGGTCGTGGTATCATGCGAACACGGCGTGCCGACGACGTACAGCCGCTCGAAGCCAAGTTCTGCTTCCAACCGCCGCAGTGCATGGACCTGGCAGTGGATGCCAATCACCGCGAGCCGCTTATGCCCCGCCGCCTGCGCCGGTTCGAGCAGCAACAGGAGCGGCGAGTATCCCATTCTCATGCCTCGACACGCGGCCATAGCTTCGGCCTTTGTCACCAGCGCGGGCACCGGCCGCCATTTGTCGTCAGGGTCTGGCGCTATCGTCAAGACGGCGTCGACCGCACCCATTTCCAGCAGCCGTTCGGCAGTGCGTGTTGTGATCCCTGTCCACTGCGCGTCAGCACTGGCAGGCGAAAGAGCCACGCGCACCATCCGCCGAAACGGCCCGAAGTGCAGCTCGCTCGGCCCGACGAGCTGCGCTTTGGGCGCAGGATAATCCGGCGCTATGAACTGACACGCGCGGCCACACCGCTTTGGATCTTCGGTCCGCGAGCTACAACAGTCGGTACACAGATCGCGCGGAACGGCAGGACCGAAGGCCGGTTTTGAATTGGGGTCAATTACTGAAGTTGCCCTAAAGACCCCATGCACGGCGCCGTCACGCCATCTAAGCAGCGATTTGTCCCCCCGCCCAATCCGCCATACCTTTGTACGACGCAGGCGACCCATCGCCGATATCGTTTCCCGAGATGGCGCTGACGCCTGGGAGACACGGGCACGGGACCGCACAATGGCTGGTTGCGACAATCGTCAGGTCAAGCACAACGCTCTGGCCTCCATCGTAGTTTTCCACACGCGGCGGCAACGCGCCCGCGAGGATCCGTTCCGCCTGATTTCGGCGCGGACCTTAACCATTAGTCGGTCGCCGCCCATATTTGAGTTTGTTGCTCGACGACGCCATGCGAAAGCATCGGCATGAAAGAGAAAGAATTGCGCCTTGCGCTCGTCTGTTACGGCGGGATCAGCCTTGCGGTCTATATGCACGGCATTACCAAAGAAATCTGGCACCTGGCGCGCGCTAGCCGGTCATTCCACGACGGCACCAGGCCGGACGATCCCGTCGAGCTGGCCTATCTCGATCTCCTTGGTGCCATTGAAACCGAGACGGGCATCAAGTTGCGGGTGCTGACCGATATTATCGCGGGGGCGAGCGCAGGGGGCATCAACGGGATTTTTCTTGCCGAGGCGATCGCGACTGGCCATTCGCTCGACCCCTTGACCGACATGTGGCTCGACAAGGCCGATGTTGATGCCCTGCTCGATCCCGGGGCACGGGCACCGTCACGCGTATCGAAGCTCTGGGCTTCCCCCATCGCCTGGGCCTTTGCAGGCCGACAAGGCAATAACTGGGATGACGGGCTCGACGCCAAATCCCGCGATGAAATCTACGCCAAACTGACGCGTTTTGTCCGCTCACGCTGGTTCGAGCCTCCGTTCGGGGGCGAAGTCTTCGACACAATGTTGCTCGAGGCGTTTGCCGCGATGAAAGCAGGACCCAAAGGGCCGCGCCTGTTACCGAACGAGCAGCCACTCGATCTGTTCGTCACCGTCACCGATTTCAGCGGGCATCCCGAGCTGCTGCCGATCCACTCGCCGCCCCTGATCGTCGAGACCGAACATCGGCTGACACTGAGCTTTCGCGACGCCCCCGGTTCGATCACGCAGCTCGATCAAATTCCAGGTCTCGTCTTTGCGGCCCGCGCAACAGCGAGTTTTCCGGGCGCTTTCCCGCCGTTTACCGTTGTCGAGCTCGACCGCGCGCTCGCGTCAGCGGGCCAGGCGTGGCCAGAGCGCGAAGCCTTCCTGGCGCGCGTTCTGCCGCGTCAGACGGCGGAAGGCACGGCAGAGACAACGGCGCTCATCGACGGTTCTGTCCTGGCGAACGCGCCGTTCCGGCCTGCCATCGAAGCCCTGCGAAACCGCCCCGCCCGACGTGAGGTCGACCGGCGCTTCGTCTATATCGACCCCAAACCGGGACATAATAGCTTTCGTCTTTCGGGTAACGGGGAGACGCCAGGCTTCTTCACCACGCTGTTTGGTGCCTTGTCCGACATTCCGCGTACGCAGCCTATCCGAGACAATCTGGAAGCGATAGCCGGACGCAGCGAACGCATCGCGCGAACCCAGCGCATCATCGAGGCGCTGCGCCCCGATGTCGAAATCTCGGTCGAACATCTGTTCGGCCGAACTTTGTTTCTCGACCGCCCGACCGCTGCGCGTCTTGCCACGTGGCGATCGCGCGCCGGCGAGCGAGCCGCGCGCGACGCAGGGCATTCCTTTTTGGCCTACCGCGAGATTGTCCGCTCGGGGATTGCCGAAAACCTGCACCGTGTCACGGACGAACAGGTCGGCGCCAGCGCCCTCGACACCGAGCTCGCAGCGCGCACTGATCTCAGTCGCCTCGACCTTCGCTACCGGATCCGTCGGCTGCGCTTCGTTGCGCGGCGACTGGCGGTTCTCGTCGACGAAAGACCGACAGCCGATTACGAAAGCGTCCGCAAAACTGTCTATGCGTGCCTCGCACGCTATCTCGAACGCGAATCTCCTCATTTTCTGGGGCGCGTCGACGGCGTGGATGCCGAGGCTGTGCTCGACGTCATCGAGGCGCGGTGGGATCTGGCAACGCTCGACAGGCAGACCGACGCAGCAATGGCCGACGCCATCGGCGCGTGCCTGCGCGCCCACCGCCGTCAGCCACTGCTCGCCTATCTTGGCTTTCCGTTTTACGATGTGGCAACGCTTGCCTTGTTACAGGGCGAGGGATTCGACGAGTTCGACCCCGTCACGGTCGACCGTATTGCCGCCGAGGACGCGACGTCGCTGTCGGGTGGGGACTCGGTGCTCAAAGGTATTCAGTTCAACAGCTTCGGCGCGTTCTTCAGTCGGGCGTACCGAGAAAACGACTATCTCTGGGGCCGGCTGCACGGTGCGGAGCGGTTGGTAGATATCGTTGTTGCCACGCTCACTGAGGGGGCGCTCGATGCCAGCGCGATTACCCGCGCCAAGTGCGCTGCCTTCGGCGCGATCCTCGACGACGAAGGCGCGCGCCTCACCGCGATTCCTGAAACGATCGTCGAGCTTCGCGCGCGGCTTGCGGCGCTGTCTGGCAAAGCGAGGACGACCGGCCTAGACTAGCTCTACCGCAATACGAAAGTCCGTCGCGCTATGCAGTTTCTGAAGACCATATTCTGGGTTGTCATTGCGGTGCTCGTCGCAGCTTTCGCCTTCAACAAATGGAATCAGAAAGCCGTCTTCGTGGCCATCTATGGCGAAGTTGGCTTTCAGTCTCCCATCTGGTTGCTTGTCCTGATCTCGTTTCTGGCTGGGCTCATTCCAACACTGATCGTTCACCGCGCGACACGCTGGAGCTTGCGCCGACGCCTCGAGACTGCCCAGCGCGCGCTGACCGATACGCTGTCGCCGCCCGTCATCCACCGCGAAATGGCGCCGCCTGGTGCATCGCCGATCGCCCCGCCACCAGGTGTTGCATGAGTCCGATCTGGGTCGCTATCGACACCCCTGACCTCGAGCGCGCGAAGGCGATCGTCACCAAAGTCGGACGTCATATCGGCGGCATCAAGCTTGGACTTGAATTCTTCGCTGCCAACGGACGCGCCGGGGTGCACGAGATGGCAAAAATGCATTTGCCGATCTTCCTCGACCTGAAACTGCACGACATCCCCAATACCGTCGCAAAAGCTGTCCAGGCGCTCGGTCACCTCGAACCCGCAATACTGACAGTCCATGCCTCGGGCGGTCGCATGATGATGGAAGACGCCAAGGCAGCAGCGCCGATGGGCTGCAAGGTTGTCGGCGTTACAGTTCTCACCAGCCTCGACGCGAGCGACCTCGCCAGCGCGGGCGTCACCGGGAGCCCGCGTGACCAGGTGCTCCGCCTCACCGCAGCCGCGCGTGAAGCAGGGCTCGATGGCGTTGTGTGTTCAGGTAACGAAGTTGCTGCCGCACGCAAGTTATGGCCGCAGGGCTTTTTTGTTGTCCCGGGCGTGAGGCCGGCGGACGGCGTCATCGGCGACCAGAAGCGCGTGGTCACGCCGCGTGCCGCGCTCGATGCAGGGGCGTCGATCCTCGTCATCGGGCGTCCGATCACGCAAGCTGAAAATCCCGACAAGGCCATACGCGCCATCGAAGCGACGCTTTAACGCGGGATTCCCGCTTTTGCGCAAATGACGTTATGGGCCGCCCATGCCCACGCTTACCAAAATATGCGGCCTCTCCACCCCCGACACGCTCGACGCCGCAATCAAGCGCGGCGCAAGCCATGTCGGCTTCGTTTTTTTTTCGAAAAGCCCGCGTAACCTGACGCCGGATCGGGCGGCGTCGCTGGCGGCGCGCCTGCCCGCACACGTCAAATCGGTTGGCCTTTTCGTCGATCCGACCGCCGACGACCTCGATCAGACCCTGTCGAGCGTTCGCCTCGATATTCTCCAGTTGCACGGCGACGAGACCCCGCAAACCGTCGCGCGCATCGCCAAAACGCACTCGCGCGACGTGTGGAAAGCCGTCGCTGTCCGGACAGCTGCTGACCGCGATGCTGCGGCACGTTTCATCGGCGCTGCTTCGATGATCCTGTACGACGCCAAGCCGCCTGAAGGTGCCGACTTGCCTGGCGGCAACGGCCTGCGTTTCGACTGGACATTGCTCAGTGGCCATCGCCACCCGCTTCCCTGGGCCCTGTCAGGGGGCCTCGATGCGGACAATGTGGCCGAAGCAATCCGCATCACGGGCGCTCCGCTGGTCGATGTCTCGTCGGGCGTCGAATCCGCTCCCGGCGTGAAGGATGTGGACAAGATTGCTGCGTTCCTTAAAGCCGCGCGCGCATGACACTCGCAAACACCCGCCCCAACACGCTGCGCAAACAGCCCGACGACAACGGTCATTTCGGCCAGTTCGGCGGCCGCTATGTGCCTGAAACGCTGATGCCGCTGATCCTCGATCTCGAGCGAGAATATAATGCGGCAAAAGCGGACCCCGCGTTTGCAGCGCAGCTCGACGATTTGCTCGAACATTATGTCGGTCGACCAAGTCCGCTCTATTATGCGGAACCGCTAACCGAAGAGCTGCGCAGTGCTGCGCCCGACAAGAGTTGCGGCGCAAAAGTATATTTCAAGCGCGACGAGCTCAACCACACCGGCGCGCACAAGATCAACAATTGCATCGGCCAGATCCTGCTCGCGATGCGTATGGGTAAAACGCGGATCATTGCCGAGACCGGTGCAGGCCAGCACGGCGTCGCTACCGCAACCGTCGCTGCCCGTTTCGGTCTGCCGTGCACAATTTTCATGGGCGCGCGCGATGTCGAACGCCAATCGCCCAACGTCTTCCGCATGAAGCTGCTCGGCGCCGAAGTCGTGCCCGTGACGAGTGGCTCGCAAACGCTCAAGGACGCTATGAACGAAGCGCTGCGCGATTGGGTCGCCAACGTTCACGACACATTCTACATCATCGGTACTGCCGCCGGGCCGCATCCCTATCCCGAACTTGTCCGCGATTTCCAAAGCGTCATCGGAAAGGAAGCCCGCGCGCAGATCGTCAAACGCGAAGGGCGTTTGCCAGACCTGCTGATCGCCGCAATCGGCGGCGGGTCGAATGCGATCGGCCTGTTCCACCCCTTTCTCGACGACACAGACGTGAAGATGCTTGGCATCGAAGCGGCGGGACACGGCCTTGATAAGGCACATGCCGCCAGTCTGGCGGGGGGCTCGCCTGGCATTCTTCACGGCAACAAGACGTTCCTGCTTCAAGACGAGGATGGCCAGATCACCGAGGCACATTCGATCAGCGCAGGACTCGATTATCCCGGCATTGGGCCCGAACACAGCTGGTTGAAGGATATCGGCCGCGTCGAATACGACAGCATCACCGACGTCGAGGCGCTCGACGCGTTCAAGATCACGTGCCGCCTTGAAGGGATCATCCCTGCCCTTGAACCCAGCCACGCCATCGCCGCGGTCATCAAGCGCGCGCCGTCGATGCCAAGGGACGCGATTATTATCGTCAACCTGTGCGGTCGCGGCGACAAGGATATCTTCACCGTGGCGGATGCGCTCGGCGTAAAATTGTGAGCGCGCATGTCAGGCGCAGCTGGCGGGGCTGGCTCGCAGGAATGGGCGTCGCGATCGTCCTCGTCCTCACGCTCGATGACGTTGCGGCTGCGCGACCATATAGTGGCGCGATTGGCGCAGCGGTCGGCTCTGTCGTGTTGCTGTTCGTGAACCGCCGCTCGGTATGACCCGCCTCGCCACGACCTTCGCGCGCCGCCCGGCCCTCATCACGTTTGTGACTGCCGGTGACCCTGCGCCCGATGTCACAGCGGCGATCCTGGACGCGCTGGTTGCAGGCGGCGCGGACATCATCGAACTCGGCATGCCGTTCACTGACCCCATGGCCGACGGCCCGGCGATCCAGGCCGCAAATTTGCGCAGTCTGGGCGCAGGGACAACGACTGCCGACATCTTGGCGATTGCGAAGGCATTTCGGGGACGCCACCCCGACGTGCCGCTGATTCTGATGGGCTATGCCAACCCGATGATACGTCGCGGTCCAAAATGGTTCGCACAAGCCTGCGCCGAAGCCGGTGTCGATGGCGTCATCTGTGTCGATCTGCCGCCCGAGGAAGATGAGCTTGCCGCTCCCTTGCGTGCCGCCGGCGTCGCCCCCATCCGCCTTGCTACGCCAACGACCGACGCGGCGCGACTTCCTGCAGTACTCGAGGGCGCCAGCGGATTTCTCTATTATGTCTCAGTGGCCGGCATCACCGGCTTGCAACAGGCAGCTCAAGTCAGCATCGAAAGCGCCGTCTCGAGGCTGAAGGCGGCAACCGCATTGCCGGTTGCGGTCGGCTTCGGCATTCGCACCCCCGCTCAAGCCGCTGCAATCGCGCAGGTTGCCGACGGCGTCGTCGTTGGCTCGGCGATCGTTGAAATCATCGGCAAGCACGGCGCAAAAGCCTCACCGCACGTTCAGGCCTATGTCCGCTCGCTGGCCGACGTCGTTCACAACGCGGCTCGCCACCCAAGGAGCGTCGCATGAGTTGGCTCGACCGCGTTCGCAACCGCATTCCGTTCATTGCCAAGCGCGAGACGCCCGATAATCTTTGGATCAAGTGTCCCGGATGCGCGCAGATGGTGTTCACCCGCGAGTATATCGAGAACCTGTCGGTCTGCCCAACCTGCGGCCATCACGGACGGATCGGTCCGCCGGCACGTTTCGATCAGATCTTCGATCCCGGTTACACCTTGCTCACCGCGCCAAAAGTACCCGAAGACCCGCTGAAGTTTCGCGATTCAAAGAAATACGCGGATCGTATCAAGGCGGCTCGTGCCGCCACCGGAGAATATGATGCGCTTGTGACTGCGCGGGGAAATATCGAAGGCCAACGCGCAGTGCTGGCGGTTCAGGATTTCGCCTTCATGGGAGGATCGATGGGGGTCGGGGTCGGCGCGGCGCTTGTGGCGGGTGTCGAGGCAGCGATTTCTGCGCGTTGCCCGTACGTCATCCTTACGGCTGCGGGTGGCGCGCGCATGCAAGAAGGCATTCTGTCGCTGATGCAGATGCCAAAGACAACCGTCGCCATTGCGATGCTGCACGAGGCTGGGTTGCCCTACATCGTGGTGATGACCGACCCGACTACGGGCGGCGTGACCGCCAGCTATGCAATGCTCGGCGATATCCAGATTGCCGAACCCGGCGCGCTCATCGGCTTTGCCGGCCAGCGCGTAATCGAAAGCACGATCCGCGAAAAACTGCCCGAGGGGTTCCAGCGCGCTGAGTATCTTCTCGAACATGGCATGCTCGACATGGTCGTGCCGCGCGCTCAGCTCAGGGTGATGCTGGGACGCACAATTGCTTATCTTATGGCGGGAAAGGTTACGGTCTGATGGCCGACCATGCGCGGTCGGACAGTCCGATCGTCCAAGCGCAGCTCGACCGCTTTGCTCAACTATCGCCCGGTCGCGACATCCTCGGCCTCGAGCGCATCACGGCATTGCTCGCGCTTTTCGGCAACCCCCAGCACGACCTGCCGCCGGTTTTTCATGTTGCCGGGACCAATGGAAAAGGATCAACCTGCGCGTTCCTGCGCGCTGCGCTCGAAGCAGCAGGTCAGACCGTCCACGTCTACACCAGCCCGCATCTTGTCCGTTTCAACGAGCGCATCCGTGTCGCAGGCCGGTTGATCGACGACGCGACGCTGGCGCCATTGCTCGCCGAAGTTCTTGACGCTGCACAAGCGCATGCTCTGGCTCCCAGCTTCTTTGAGGCTACGACGGCCGCTGCCCTTCTCGCCTTCAGCCGCACGCCGGCCGACGCCTGCGTTATCGAAGTCGGGCTTGGCGGGCGACTCGACGCAACCAATGTGGTCAGTCCGGTCGTGTGTGGGATCGCGCAAGTCGGTATTGATCATCAGGCGTTCCTTGGCGAAACCCTCGCCGAAATCGCCGGTGAAAAAGCCGGAATCGCAAAGCGCGGCGTACCCCTGATTTGCCTCGCGCAGGAACCGGATGCGATCCATTCCATCGAGGCTGGCGCAGCCGCAGCCGGCGCGCCGCTGTTGCTCGAAGGTCGCAGCTGGCAGATGGATCCCAGCTTAGCTCCTGGTCTTGCCGGTGCACATCAGGTGCGCAACGCCAACCTTGCCGCGCAGATGCTCAAGGTGCGCGGCATCGACGACGCCGCGATACGCTCAGGCATCGCCACGGCAACCTGGCCTGCCCGCTTTCAGCGCCTCGCCGAGGGCCCGCTGACAGTGCGCGGTCCAATCTGGATCGACGGGGCACATAACCCCGCTGCAGCCGTGGTTCTCGCGCACGAACTGGCGCACCACCCCATGCACCTCATCGTCGGGATCCTCGCAAACAAGGATGCCGAGGGCATCACAGCCGCGCTCGCGCCTCACGCGCTGAGCCTGACCTTTGTCCCCGTGCCCCAGCACCACAGTCACGACCCTGCGGTACTTGCGGCACGGTGGGCAGGGACGGCGGCCACATCGCTTGAAAATGCTCTCGCGACGCCGGTCGGCGGCGACACCGTGCGCAAGGGGGACACAATCATTGTCGGTTCGCTCTACCTTGCTGGCGTTGCGCTCCAGCTCAACGGAACGCTTCCGGACTGAGCTCGGCGTCAAAACAGCGAACCGACTATGCGCGCCGCGCAGCTCTACCTGGCGACCGGCTGACCCGCGCCCATTCGAGCAAAACGAACAGCACGGCAAACAGGCCCACGGCAGCGGTCCCGCGAAACACCGGAGCATAGCCGTACGTATCGAAGGCCTCTCCCGCGATTCCCCGCCCGAGCGACCCGATAAGAAACGTCAGGGACGACAAGAGCGCATACTGTACGGCGGTATATTTCCGACTGACGATTCCCGAGACATAAGCAACAAAGGCAGCGCCGGCGAGGCCGGTCGAGATGTTTTCTGCCGTTATCGACATCAGGAGACGCGTCATCCGCGCGTCAAAACCAAAGACCCCCGCCAGCGTATTAATGCCCAATGCATTGCAAAAAATATCGATATGGGCGCCGCCCTCGGCAAGGTCTGCATAGATGAAGTTTCCAAAGATCGGCAGGATTGCGCCGATCAGCATCGTCGGCAACCGGCCGATGCGCATGAACAAATAGCCTGCCAGGCTGACGCCAACCATCGTCATGATGATGCCGAACAGCTTTGACGCGAACGCCACCTCGTCCTTTGAATAGTGGAGGTAGTCGAGGTAAAACGGGAACGCGAACGACGACCACACATTGAAGACGAGGCTATAGGTAAGGATCATCCCGAAGATGATCAGTACGCCCCACCGCAGGCGTTCGACCAGTTCGGCCAGCGGCGAAACCAAGGCGCCGTAAAGATGATTCATGGCCGTGCGGACAGGGCTATGGGTTGCGTCGACTGTGATCAGAACATTGCGTTTGTGGGCTTTCATCCAGTTCGTGGCAGCGGCGACAATCAGCGGGACGAGTACGGTTGCAACGACAATCCAGGGGCCCGTCGATTTCAGAAAGTCGCTCGCCGAAGGTGGTTTGACACCCGGTGGCTGCACGGCGAGCACACTTGTCATGAAACGACCGAGCGACGTGATCGCCCAGATCCAGCTGAGGCCGACGATCGACAGCGCAATCGCCCGCGTCCTTGGATCGACGGATCCAACCTCGGCGAGTTCGGCCTGCAGTCGACGTCCGTCGGGACGGTCGGTATCGGGCGCGCGCAGAGTAATCAGCGCAACGACAACGATCAGCGCCGCCATGATCGAAAATACGCTCGGCCAGCTCATTCGTGCGGCCAGCACCAGCGAAACGGCGCCCCCGACGATCGACGCGGTCCGATAGCCGAACTGATAAATCGGCGAGAGAATCTCGACCGGCGTTGCCTCATCCGCCACATCGATGCGCCAGGCATCAACCGCAACATCCTGGGTTGCCGAGGCAATCGCCGCGATCACTGCAAAGATTGCGAACCAACCGATATTCGTGACCGGGTTGGTCAGCGCCAATGCCGAAAACGCCGCGACCATGACGGCCTGGCACAGCAGGATCCAACTCTTTCGCCGTCCCAGCGCATTCAAAAGCGGCAGCTCGAATCGATCGACAAGCGGTGACCACAGGAATTTGAACGAATAGGCAAGTCCGATCCACGACAGGACCCCGATGGTCGCGAGCTTGATCCCGACTTCGCCCAGCCAGGCGTTCAATGTGCCGATCAGCAAGGCATAGGGAAGCCCGGACGAGAAACCCAGCATCAACATGATGAAGGACTTGCGCGATCCGAGCGCGAGACGAAGAAGACGAAAGCCCCTCGGCTTTGACGGGACCGCGGTCGCGGTCTCAACGACGGCTTGGGTCATACACGCGCCTTGTCCCTTTGGCCCCGACCTTGTCGAAGGGCTCTCGTTCTCCTAGCCTTCTAGGCAAGAAAAGGGCTTCGACAAGTTTAGCCCGCATGGAGAGAAGTTTGAACGCGCTTACCCTCGGCCAACGCACTTTGGCGCAAGCCATTGCCGACGACGTAAAACGCCCGCAAGGCAAGGTCACGCATGTCGACGTCGGCGCCTACACCTGCCCCGACCGCTTTGCTGCCGAGCGCGCTGCGCTGTTCGATGCCCTGCCCCAGGTCATAGCCCCTTCAGCGTTGATTACGCCGGGCAGTGCAGTCCCGCACGATGGCTTCGGCCGTCCTTTGCTGATCACCCGCGATAGCGCCGGCACGGCGCGTGTTTTCCTCAATGTCTGTCAGCATCGCGGCACCCGCCTTGTCGAAGGCACAGCGCAGGTCTGTACCAGGCTGCTCATCTGTCCCTATCATGCGTGGAGCTATCGCCTTGACGGCGCACTGCAGGCGATGCCGCGACCAGAGACCTTCCCGGGCCTCGACAAGGGGGCTTACGGCCTGAAAGAAGTTCCCAGCGTTGAGGCAGGTGGCCTGATCTGGGTTGGAGGAACGCGAACCGACTTCGCCGACGCCACCACGCTTGGGAATGATTTTGCGGCCCTAGGTCTTCCCCAGCTGCATCTTTTTGCACGGCGCACGCATGATGTTGGCGCCAACTGGAAATTGATCCACGATGCCTTTCTTGAAAGCTATCATGTCCTGAGGCTCCATTCGGAAAGCATCGGTCCGTTCTTCAAGGACGGCGTGACTTCGGGCGATACGGTGGGTCCACACCGGCGATCCGCTGTCGGCCGCGCGGCGGAAATGGGCGACCTCGACGACCTGCCTGCCCTGCGTCGGACCGTTACATTCACCTACACGCTCTTTCCCAACGCCGTCGTCATTTTCAGTCCCGATTATGTCAATCTGATGGTTCTGATGCCGCAGAGCGAGGGACGCACGCTTGTTGAGGATTTCATGCTGATCCCCGAACCACCCGCGACTGAAAAAGCTCGTGACCACTGGCAGCGCAGCTGGGATCTCCTCGACGGCAAAGTATTCGGCCAAGAAGATTTCCGCGCCGCCGAGCTGGGCCAGCAAGGGTTGGAATCGGGCGCAATCGACCGCGTTACCCTCGGGACGCTCGAAACTGGCATCCGTGCCTTCCACGACGAGGTGGAGTCGCGTATCGGCCAATAATGGCTGAACCTCCTAAAAACTCGCAGCGCATCGCAAAGCTGCTCGCCCGTGCCGGTGTTGCCTCGCGTCGCGAGATCGAGCGGATGATCGAAGAGCGCCGCATCGCCATCAATGGCGTTCCCCTCGAAACGCCAGCGACCATTGTCACCAGCCTGGCGGGTATCACCGTTGATGGTAACCCGGTCGCTGCCGCCGAACCGACACGCCTTTTCCGTTATCACAAGCCTACCGGGCTGCTCACGGCCGAGCGCGATATGAAGGGCCGCGCGACGATCTACGACAAGTTACCACTCGATTTGCCACGCACCGTGCCCGTAGGTCGCCTCGATCTGAATACCGAAGGGTTGCTCCTGATGACAACCGATGGGGCGTTGAAGCGCCGGCTCGAGCTGCCCTCAACGGGTGTCCCACGCAGCTACCGAGCGCGCGCTTATGGTCCCGTGACCCAGGCGCAACTGGAGGATTTGATCCACGGTATTGAAATTGACGGCGTTCGCTATGGTCAAATCGACGCCAACCTCGAGCGTCGAACCGGCACGAATGTGTGGATCGAAATGACGTTGAAAGAAGGCAAGAACCGCGAAGTTCGCCGCGTTCTTGAACATCTCGGTTTGCGCATCAGCCGTCTGATCCGCACGCGTTATGGTCCATTCGCGCTCGAAGATTTGCCGCCGGGTGGAGTCGAGGAAGTCAAGCAACACGAGCTTGTCGAATTCCTGAAGGAGCTCGGCAGTGCTGAACCGCAGCCCGCGCCCGAGCCGGGCGTTAAAACCACCGCGCTGCGCAAACATTGGCGCATCGCACCGTCGAAAGTCATGCGCCCGTCGCCGTCGCCCCACCGGGCATCGGCAGGCCCACGCGGCGCGCGGCGGAGCGAAGCGAGAACAGCACCCGGGGGCGTCTCGACGCCGGTACCCAAATACCGGCCTGATCCCGTTGAGCGTCCGAGGACGCCAGCTCCAGATCGCGCGACCACGGCAACGCCCGACACGCCGCGCCCGCCGCGTCCACGCGTCGACAAATCCGGCTGGGCCAAAGCAAAGCCCAAACCCGGTCGAGGCTCGAAAAAGTGAGGATCATCGCGGGTGACTGGCGCGGGCGGACACTGATCGCGCCAAAGGGCACCGACACGCGCCCTACCGCGGACCGCACGCGTGAGGCCCTGTTCTCGATGCTTGTCAGCCGCATCGGCAGCTTTGAAGGCCTGCGCGTGCTCGACCTGTTCGCCGGGTCTGGGTCACTCGGGCTGGAAGCCCTTTCCCGCGGTGCGGGACATTGCACCTTCGTCGAGGATGATGGCGCCGCACTCGATGCCTTGCGCACAAATGTTTCGAAAATGGGTGCAGCGCCGCGGTGCGACGTCCGCGCGCAATCGGTAATGACACTGGGGCCGGCAGCTGCGCCGTACGACATCCTTCTTGTCGATCCTCCGTATCGCAGCGGCGCCGGCGTGGTCGCGCTCGAACGCTGCCTTCGGCTTGGGTGGCTCGCCCCCGGCGCGCTCGCCACCGTCGAAACTGCAAAGGGCGAGGCGGTCACGATCGAAGGCTTCGAGGCGGAAGCAGAGCGCGTCTACGGAAAGGCAATGGTCACGATATTGCGGGCTTAGATGTAGCGCGCATCGCAACCAAAGCCGCAAGACTTAGCACTCCGGCACCGGCTAAATAAACGGCAACCATGGCCAACCCGCCATGACCGGCCAGCCACGCGGCGATCAACGGCGTCAGACCGCCGCCAATGACGCCCCCGACGTTGAACGCGATTGCCGTGCCGGTATAGGCGATGCGCGGCGCGAAGAGATTGGGGAGCCACGCGCCCAGCGGGCCATAAACGAAGCCCATCACGACGAGCGCGAACGCGAGCCAGGTGAAGACCGCAGCCGGCGCGTGCGCGACAAGCATCGCCGGCATCAGGGCTGCTGCGATTGGGACACCGATACACCCGATCATCAGGACGCGGGCGGGGCTCCATACATCTGATAACCATCCCGCAGCGACGATTCCGGCTGCCATGAACAGGATCGCCCCCAGCTGGAGCTGCAGGAAGTCTGCCCGCGCATAGCCAAGCGTTGTCGTCCCATAGCCCAGCGCAAATGCGGTCGAGATGTAAAACACGGCAAAACAGGCGACTGTGCCGAAAGTCCCGGCGACGACCGCACCCCCGTGCGTTGCGAATACCTCGGCAAATGGTACCCGTGCCGGTGGTGCTTCCTTCAGCGCAGCGGCAAAAGCTTGCGTTTCGGTCAGCCGTAACCGCACCCATAGCCCGACGCCGACGAGTATGATCGACAGGACGAATGGCACCCGCCAGCCCCAGGATTTGAAATCCTGAGGAGTGAGGGTCAGGCCAAGAATAAGAAACAGCCCGTTTGCGGCGATAAACCCGACCGGTGCCCCCAGCTGCGGCACGCAGCCGAATCGACCGCGCCAGCCCGGCGGGGCATTTTCGACCGCGAGCAACGCCGCGCCTGACCACTCCCCGCCCAGTCCGAACCCTTGTCCAAAGCGGAGCAGGCACAGGAGCGCCGGCGCAATCCAGCCGATATCCGCATAGGTCGGCAGGAACGCTATCGAGAGCGTTGACAGGCCCATAATGAGGAGCGAAGCGACGAGCGTCGACTTACGACCGATGCGGTCACCGAAATGCCCGAACACGATCGCGCCCACAGGCCGCGCCACGAACGCCACAGCCAGCGTCGCATACGACAGCATCAAGCCGATACCGGGCGCAGAGAGGGGGAAAAACGCCGACCCAAAAACCAGCGATGCGGCGGTGGCGTAGATGTAAAAATCGTAAAACTCGACCGCTGTTCCCGCCAGGCTGGCCCCGAGAATCCGCTGCGTGCCGCCGCCTCGCCGCCTGCCCAAAAATGTAACTGCCACTCATACCCCCCACCTGCCCGATCACGCTACCCTAGCTATTCTAAGCGCAATGCTGTATTGCTTGAAATGCTGAACGTCGCCTGCGACGGATATCGGGCCGCTTTTGCCCCCCTTTGTCCCTGAACGAGCTTCACGACGCCGGGATGGCCCGCGTTTGGACCATGCCCGTCAATTCGGACTAAGGAATGCCCGATATGATTACCGGAACTGTAAAATTCTTCAATGCGGACAAGGGTTATGGCTTCATCGCGCCGGAAGGCGGCGGGGGCGATGCGTTTGTCCACATTTCGGCTGTAGAACGCGCCGGCATGCGCACGCTCGATAAGGACCAGCGCGTTACGTACGAACTGGAAACCGACAAGCGTGGCAAGACCTCGGCTGTAAACCTTCAGTCAGCCTAACAAGATCAGGGGGCGGGCACCGGTGCGCCGGTGTCCGCCCCTTTTCTATTATTATTCTATTTTCAGGAGCCTGCCCGCATGTCGACTCTCGATCTCTATCGTTCGCATGCTGCACAGGCTCAGGCAGATGCCGACGCCGCCGTTCTCGTCAATGTTCGTGAGCGCTGCCAGCGGGCGGCCATGGCCTGGACCGCAATGGCCGATCGCGCCGAAAAAACGGAAGCGATGCGCGTCGGTCGCAACGGCTAAACTTCACGCAACGGTTGCCCAAGGGACCTGCGTTCCCTAATCGTTCGCGTATGTCCCTGCATCCTGTCGCCGACTCTGATCCCGGGTATCTCCGCAGCTTGAACGCGCCACAGCGTGAAGCTGTGCTCACGACCGACGGCCCCGTTCTCGTGCTGGCGGGCGCTGGCACCGGCAAGACGGCTGCACTGACAGCCCGCCTTGCGCACCTGATCTTCACGCGCAAAGCCTACCCCTCCGAAATCCTGAGCGTCACATTCACGAACAAGGCGGCACGCGAGATGCGCGAGCGCGTTCGCGGCCTTGTTGGCGATGCGGTCGAGGGCATGCCGTGGCTTGGAACCTTCCACGCCATCGCCGCCAAGATGCTCCGCCGCCATGCCGAACTCGTCGGGCTCCAGAGCAATTTCACCATTCTCGATACCGACGATCAGCTCCGGGTGATGAAACAACTCATCACGACCGCCGATATCGACGAGAAGCGGTGGACCAATCGGGTACTGGGGGGCCTCATCGACCAGTGGAAAAACAAGGGACTGACCCCGGCGGACATCGACGCGGGTGAAAGCGAACGCTTCGCCAACGGTCGCGGCCGCGAGCTCTACGCAGCTTATCAGGCTCGCCTGAAAGCGCTCAATGCCTGCGATTTCGGTGACCTTCTGCTTCACATGCTCGTCATTTTGAAGACGCACCGCGATGTTCTGGAAGGCTATCAGAATCGCTTCCGCTACATCATGGTTGACGAGTATCAGGACACAAACAGCAGCCAGTATCTATGGCTCCGCCTGCTCGCGCAGCAGCGCAAGAACATTTGCTGTGTCGGCGATGACGACCAGTCGATCTACAGCTGGCGCGGCGCCCAGGTGGAAAACATCCTCAAGTTTGAAAAGGACTTTCCGGGCGCCAAAGTCATCCGGCTCGAGCAGAATTACCGCAGCACGCCACATATCCTCGCTGCTGCCAGCGGCGTCATTGCCAATAACTCAGGCCGCCTGGGTAAGACCTTGTTCACCGACATGGCGCAGGGCGACAGGGTCAAAGTCATCGGCGTCTGGGACGGTCCCGAGGAGGCGCGCCGCGTAGCCGACGAAATCGAGAGCTGGCAACAACGAGGCCCCAAGGGGAGCAACAGCCTAGACGGCGTCGCCATTCTCATCCGCGCGCAGTACCAAAGCCGCGAGTTTGAGGACCGTTTCATCTCGATCGGCATGCCCTACCGCATCGTCGGGGGCTTCCGGTTTTACGAACGCGCCGAAATCCGGGATGCCCTCGCCTATCTGCGCCTTATCAACCAGCCAAGCGACGACCTCGCGTTTGAACGGATCGTCAACGTCCCCAAGCGGGGCCTCGGCGACAAAGCCGTAGCAAAGGTCCAGATGCTCGCGCGTGCCCAGGCCATTCCGCTCACACATGCCGCATCCCGTATTCTCGACACCGACGAGTTGACCCCTCAGGCGCGTCGCGCGCTCGGCAATCTGGTCGGTGACATCGCGCGCTGGCGCGACATGGCGACCACGATGACGCATGCTGACCTCGCTCGAACCGTGCTCGACGAGAGCGGCTACACTGCTGCACTTCAGGCCGAGCAGACTGTCGAGGCCAGCGGGCGCCTCGAAAACCTCACCGAACTTGTGCGCGCGATGGAGGAATATGAAACGCTCGGTGACTTCCTCGAGCACGTCAGCCTGGTCATGGACAACGAAGCCGCTCCGGACGACGCCAAGGTCACGATCATGACCATCCACGCCGCCAAGGGCCTCGAATTCGACAAGGTGTTCCTCGTGGGTTGGGAGGAAGGAGTTTTCCCTTCGCAACGCGCGCTCGACGAGGGCGGGCTCAATTCGCTCGAAGAGGAACGCCGGCTCGCCTATGTCGCAATCACCCGAGCGCGCCGCGAAGCCACCATCCTTCACGCTGCCAACCGCCGTATCTATGGCCAATGGACAAGCAGCATCCCGAGCCGCTTCGTTGCGGAACTCCCGGCCGATAATGTCGAGCACGAAACGACGATGTCGGGGGGCGCAAGCTTGTGGCAGGCAAACTGGTCATCACAAGGTGACCCGTTCGCCCATCTTGCCGCGACAAATGCGACCCGCGCCGGCACCCGCGGCCCGGGCTGGCAACGCGCGGCAGGCAATTTTTCCGCGACACCCCAACGCATCGTCGAGGCGCGCGGCCCTGCGATCAGCCTCGGCAACAAGGGCCGCGACGACCTCACTGTCGGCCAGCGCGTATTCCACACAAAATTCGGTTACGGGACGATCGCAGAGATCGAAGGCAACAAGCTTGAGATCGAGTTTGAGCACGCGGGGCGCAAGCGGGTGTTGGACAGCTTTGTGAGCACTTGATCGTCGGGTGGAAAACGGGTTTTGAGCGGCGGTCAAATTTACCCGCAGGTTTGTCGCCATTGAAAAACACCCCACGTCGAAGGCCCGCCATTGCATGCGAATGGGCAATTTGGTGAAGCGGTTGCGGATGGCGTTTGAGGAGGATCGCGCAAGACCTTCCATCAACCAAGCGAGTGGCGAAGTCTTGGGGGCCGGTGTCCGCGCAGAGCGGGTCGATCATGCAAGCGGCCAATCATGCCAGTAGACAAACTCTGCTTGCGGGCCAGCACTTCGGCGACGCAGCTGCCGGTTCCGATTATGTCTTCAAGGTCTTTGCGCGTCATGCCCTGCTGTTCCACGAGGCACTTCATTGCTTCCACGG
>JAYVVA010000059.1:0-2452 GCA_043787435.1 Sphingomonadales bacterium
CAATGCGTGTAATCTTGTCCACGGACGGTCTCCCTCGATTGAGTCCTTTAACGAACTCACTCTGGCACATCGCGATGCCGTTGGGAGCCGTCCAACCCAACACCAGAAGCGGACCGTCTCGTGGCAAACGTCGACGCCGCGCTCG
Source organism: Sphingomonadales bacterium (assembly GCA_043787435.1). Lineage (GTDB taxonomy): Bacteria > Pseudomonadota > Alphaproteobacteria > Sphingomonadales > Sphingomonadaceae > Sphingomonas_O. The sequence goes on from JAYVVA010000059.1 coordinate 146, forward strand.
AAGAGCAGATCCTCGACATTCCGCAGCGACAGCGGAAACCGCACGTACATCAGCACGACCAGGCGGATAATCTCCGGCGACGAGTTGAAACACCGGAACGCACTTGGCGGCTTGGCTCTCGATTTACGGTTCATCGCGCCGAGATATCAGGCCCCTGCCCCGGCTGCCACACAGGTCTGACAGAACCCTCGCGCCCGATATGCAGCAAGACATTCTTGCCGGCCGGCAGCCGAGTTCGCTAACGCTTGCCCAACTCATCGCCGCCGACCTACCGCTAGCCTGGTCTGATCAGCGCGCAGCACTGGGATGGCCGAACTAAGCGCGCAGCAGTGCGCATCGACCCCTGCCGATCTGCCGGCTGTTCTACCCCTGATATGATCTCGCGGATTCCCTGTTTGGGAGTGCGAATTCCCCTGTTAATTTCATAACAGGGGAATCGATTTCCCAAGGCCATTTAAGCCACTGTTTTCTTGCGACCTTTCTGCGCACGATCGGGCGGGAGAAGCGTCGATTACCCTGTTATCGGGCCCAAAACTTCATGTATTCCCTGAGAACAGGGAAAAGCAGCGAAATACAGGGGATAGCGACATCGTGGACCGGTCAAATCGTAGTGCCCCGTATCCGACCAGAGACCGTGACGACCAATTCCGCCCTCATGAGGCGAATATGGTGCCAAAAGATGCGCGGGATTGACGGTTATGAGCGCGCAAGAGTGCCGAAACCTGCGGAACAGTGGCGATGGCGCTGTCGCGTGGAGACCAGTGTCGGGACTGCGTGGCGGAGAGGCAGGGATTCGAACCCTGGGTACCCTCGCGGGCACGCCGCATTTCGAGTGCGGTGCTTTCGACCACTCAGCCACCTCTCCGCAGAGGATTCTCGGCCCTTGGAAAAGAACCGTTGGCGCAATCGAAGCGCGGCGAATAGCGGCTCAATCCCCTCTTGCCAAGGCGCCCGAAAGCACGGATGGCACCTGTGGAGGAGGCGCCGCTTGTCTATTGCAACAGACCCATTAAATTGAGCAGATGAACACAGCGCCGCAACATAACAAAACGCCGACTGCCCCCGCAATCGCGCCCGTGGTTTCGAAAGCGCGTTTCGGTATTGGCGAGATTGTTAAGCACCGGCATTTCGAGTTCCGTGGGGTCATTTTTGACGTCGACCCCGTCTTTGCAAACAGCGAAGAGTGGTACGAATCTATTCCTGAGGCAATCCGCCCCCGCAAGGACCAGCCCTTTTATCACCTGCTCGCCGAAAATGCCGAGAGCAGCTACGTAGCTTATGTTAGTCAGCAGAATTTGCTGCCCGACGATAGTGAAGAGCCCGTCGAGCATCCAGGGATCGCAGGCATGTTCGAGGAATTTGACGGCGTGAGGTACCCGCTGAAAGCTATGCGAAAGCACTGACATCGCTTTCACTTTGATATGACGTAGGCGCTAGGGGTTCGCAGTCGGCCTGGACAAGAAGTACTGGTCTCAAAATATTGCCCCCTCAGCGTCGTCGTTCAAGCGCCGAGTGACTTCAGCGCGCCGCATTTTTCGGGAAGGGTCGTTGGAAATACTCGGTTTTGCCGTGCCCCAACCACCACCAAATTGTCCGGCCAAAGTCACCTCCGACGGAGGCAACGAGCGCACTTTGGAAAAGGCAACGTAGAATCGACCCAAATGACTTTTTTCGTCTGATACTAAGGCAATTCAGTTGGCGTTTGCCTTGACAGCCGTGCTCCACGCCCGTAACGGCGTCGTCTTTCCCGGCGGGCTTGCCCCTTGGGACAAATCTTTTTTGACTTAGAGTGAGAGCCATGTTCGCAATCGTGCGCACGGGCGGCAAGCAATATCGCGTTGCCGCAGGAGATAAGATTGTCGTCGATCGTATGGACGGCGAAGCGGGAGCGCGCGTCACGCTGGGCGATGTGCTGTTTACCAGCACCGGCGAAACTGGTTTGACGGTTGCTGCTGAAATCATCGCGCAGGCGAAGGCTGACAAGGTTATCGTTTTCAAGAAAAAGCGTCGTCATAATTATCGGCGCAAGAACGGTCACCGCCAGCAACACACGATCCTTGAGATCGTAAGCGTCGGCGCCGCGCCTGCCGAGGAAAAAAAGGCTAAGAAGGAAGTCGCTGCAAAGACGGATGCCACTGCCGAAACCGCTCCCGCGCCGAAGCCTCAAAGGGCCGCGGTAGCGCACGCTCCCGAGCCGGCGCCTAAAGTAACGAAAGCCTCTCGACCCAAGGCCGAAACGGCCCCTGCCCCCAAAAAGGCAGCTGCGAAGCCAGCTGCCAAGAAGATCGCGGAGTAACTTCGAATGGC
>JAYVVA010000060.1:0-2245 GCA_043787435.1 Sphingomonadales bacterium
GCCTGGAACAAACTGATCGCCGAAACAGGCCGCATCAGGTCAATCGGATATCGCGACTGGGCTCACCAGTCATGATCACCAAGACTTGGTATAAAATCCTACCGGGCCGCGATGACAGATTTGGGCAACGAGCAGAAGCAGGAAATCGGTCGCCACGCCAACAACCGTGCCGAGAACAGCCATCTGCCATTCCGACGACGGGAGCGTGCAATGCTCCGGTTCCGACGTGTAAAGACGTTACAAAAGTTTGCCGCGGTCCACGCCAGTGTCAGCAATCACTTCAATCTGGAACGCCATATCGTCGATCGCCAGACATTCAAAGAGCGCCGCTCCGCGGCGGTTGCTGAGTGGCGTCAGATCGCTGCCTGAACTGCCAATATCAAAGACCCATCTCCATCGTGGAGAGACGAGCTCGCATCCGGCTGACAACACCCTCATGGAATGCGAAGCACGGCGTCGACGTTGCTCAATGAAAGCGGAAAGTGGAGCGCCGATTCTATCGAGCGGTCACTGGTGCACGCCGACAGGGATTCGATCCGAGGCATTTATAACCGTGGCCACTACTGGGATGAACGCGTTGCCACGCATCAACGGTGGAGTGATTACCTTGATGAACCGCGAGAGAGCAATGGGATCGCACCAGGCTTGCCAGAGGATCCAACCCGCTAACCGATCGCTAAAGTCGCGGTGCATGGCAGCCCTTTCTCCGTGGATTACCGTGACAAAGGGCGGCTGCACTCCAGTTGTCGGACTGGCTTGCTGTCGACCACGGCTACAAGATCGGCAATTTGATTTACGGAAACTTGGTGTTACATTATACTGCAATAAAGAAAAGCGATGTTTCCAATGCCTACGCCGCATCACCCCGCAATCGCCATCCGTCGTGCCCTTAGAAAACTCGGTCAGGACATCCATGACGCACGTCGCCGCCGAGGCCTCACAGCTGAAGTGGTGGCTGCACGAGCCTTTACCACACGGCCAACCCTGCGTCGGATCGAACAGGGCGACCATAGCGTAGGCATGGGCATTTACGCAGCAGTGCTGCACGCTCTTGGGTTGCTCGACGCTTTGGGAGAGATCGCCGATCCATCGAATGATCGCGTAGGTCTTGCCCTATCGTCCGAAGCGTTGCCAGAGCGTGTCCGATTACGTCGGCGTAAAGCGAACAACAATGCCGGATGATATAGAGGTTCACATCGATCTGGCCGGCGAAGTTCGGCGTGTCGGGACGCTTTATACCCCGCGCCGCAGCGCTCGCGCGCCCGTTACTTTTGAATATCATGATACATGGCTAGACGATCCCAATAAATTCTCGCTGGAACCCGCCCTTCGGCTCGATCGAGGCGCGTTCACGCCCAATGCCGGACTGTTCGGATCAATCGGTGACTCCGCTCCCGATACTTGGGGGCGCCGCCTTATGCAGCGAGCAGAGCGCCGACGAGCTGAACGCGAGGGACGAGCAGTACGAACCTTGGGTGAACTCGATTATCTGCTTGGCGTCGCTGACATGGCGCGTCTCGGTGCTTTGCGGTTCAGGCGTGTCGGCGAGGAGGCGTTCCAGGAACAAACCGATGCCGGCGTACCTGGGTTGATCGAACTCGGACGATTGCGGGCGGTCACTGAACGTATCCTGCGTGACGAAGAGAGCGATGAAGATCTACAGCTGATCTTTGCGCCGGGGTCCTCGCTCGGTGGCGCCCGTCCAAAAGCTTCCGTCATCGACCAGCATGGCAAACTGGCGATCGCCAAATTCGCCAAAGAAACAGATGATTATCGCATTGAACTGTGGGAAGCGGTTGCCATTCAATTGGCACAATCGGCCGGCATTCTGGTGGCTCCGACCACGTTGATTGAAGTCGCGGGAACATCAGTCCTCCTATCGCAGCGGTTTGATCGCGATGGCGAACGGCGAGTACCGTTTCTGTCCGCGCTTTCGATGATGGGTCTCAAGGATGGGGAGCATGGCAGCTACCCCGAACTGGTCGACGCGCTCACCCGATACGGCGCGCGTGCAAAGGTCGATGCAACTGAGCTGTATCGCCGGATGGTGCTCAACATTCTAATCTCAAATGTCGATGACCATTTACGCAATCACGGATTTCTGTGGTTGGACAACGGAGGCTGGACGTTGTCGCCGGTCTACGACCTCAATCCTGTTCCCACCGATGTGAAACCTCGGATTCTGACGACCAACATCAATCTTGACGAGGCGACCTGCGATATAGACTTGGCATTATCGGTTGCT
>JAYVVA010000061.1:0-3788 GCA_043787435.1 Sphingomonadales bacterium
CACCTTCGGCAGGCGCCGCCGGCGGGCATCGGCATCGGCATCGGCATCGCGAGCGTGGCGGGGGCTTGCTGTTTGGCGGCTTGGGAGGCGTATATGTACGCCATCGATTCCACGTTCATGGACGTGTATATGCAGCAAGCGCTTGCCACCAAAGCGAATGGGGGCGCTTCAGCGGCAAGACTCGAACGGCTCCGGGCCGAGCTGGGCGCGTTGAAGAATAAGTACGCAAATCCCCTGTTCCAAATACCGATGACGTTTGCGGAAATCGCTCCCGTGGGGGTGCTGGTGACGCTGGTGAGCGCGGCCATCCTGCGTAATCGCCGCGCGTTCCACGTGGCCGCCACTAGGCCAAGCCAAGCAGCTTTCGGATGGGCATCCAAATCGTTGAACGTTTCGTCACGGTCATGGCCAGTGCACACAGTGGAGGCGCCTCGACCGCAACGGAGCCCAACCGGCTTGCGGCGACGAAAGTCCGGCCTCAGCACGACAAGTATCGCAGGCCAAATGTTAGCACTCCTTGAAGTTGCCATCAGCGGTGAGTGGCGCGACACCCTCGCAGCTGACCGCGCGCTGTCATCGCGGTCCGGGGTTGGTTCGAACCAGAGCGCTACTCCAACACCGGAAAAAGCGACCTCAACCACGAGCATCACGACGCCGAACACGACGCTGGAAACGGGGTAAGGCAGCAAACCGGTGGGGACTGCGGTTAATCCCGCCTAGGTGGGAGGTGCGGAGCAAACTCGGCCAAGACCGCTTCGTAAAGCGACCTTTTGAACGCAACAATGAGCTCGGGCAACAGCCACGGATCGACCCACCGGAAACTTCGAAACTCGGGGTGTCTGGTGTCGAGGTCTACGTCGGCATCAGTGCCTAGAAACCGCATCAGAAACCAGCTCTGCCGCTGTCCCGCGTAACGGCCCTTCCATAGTTTAGTGACAAGATCTGGGGGCAAGTCGTAGATCAATTCATTCGATGATTGTGCAATGACTTCAACCAGATCCGCATTGATACTGGTTTCTTCTTCCAACTCGCGCAGTGCACCGGTCCGCGCGTCTTCGCCGGAATCGAGCCCGCCCTGCGGCATTTGCCAGGCATCGAGATTTGAATCGAGCCTTTGGGCCACAAACACTTGATTTGCGGCATTGAGCAACATGATGGCGGCTGCAGGGCGGTATTCGAGAGGTTTGCTCACGCGGCGGCTTGCGCGCTGGCGAGGCCCTGAACCGCTTCGTCAATCATCGGCTTGAGCACCTCGAGACATCCGGCAATATCGCCTTGCGACGACGGGATGCCCTTGCGGATTGTGATGAAGCCGTGGATGTTACCGTGCGCTTCGCGGTACGTCACCGGTACACCGGCCTTCGCCAGCTCACCCACGTACGCGCGGCCCTGATCGCGCAAGGGATCAAGGCCAGCCGTCACAACGAGCGTTGGGGGCATCCCCTTGTGGTCGTGTCGCAACGGAAAGGCGCGAGGATGCCCGGCTTCGGACTTATAGGCGTCTGTGAAATATTGCATTGCCTCGAACGTCAGCAGCTTGCCGACACCATGCTCCAGATAGGAGGGCCAGTCGGCGCGATCGTCGACCACCGGATAGATCGGGAACTGCACGATCACCGGTACTGCAGCAGGCCTGTCACGCAGCGCCATCGTGATCACGATTGCCAAATTCCCTCCCGCGCTGTCGCCCGAAGGCACCAGGCCGGTCACCTTTCGTCCCAATTCACTCGGGCTGTTGGCGATCCACCGAGTCGCCGCCTCGCAATCGTCGGGCGCAGCTGGCCATGGGGCTTCGGGCGCAAGGCGGTAATCGATTGCGATGACAGGAATGTCCAGAACCCGGGCGACTTCGGCGCAATAAGGTTCATGGGTATCAAGGTCACCGATGACGAACCCGCCGCCATGGTAGAACACCATCACCGGGCCGGGCTCGCGTCGTTCGCGCGCGTCATAAAGACGGGCAGGAATCGTGCCTGCCGGACCCGGAATCGCCAAGTCCTTGATCACTGCCAATGGGCCGGTTTCGACTTCCGCCACAGCGCGCATCGCGACCATCGCCATTCGCGCGGCTTCAGGCGGGAGCTCGTGCATCTTTGGCCCCGGGACGCTGTTGAGAAACGTCAGGAACGCGTTCACATCTGGGCGATGGCTTGGGGGCGAATTGTCGACAGGCATCAGGCTCTCCACTGGCGCAAATGCGCGCGCACCCCTAGCTAGCTGAGGATGCTGCACGTCGTCTACCATCCCGACTATGCCGTTACGGCACCCGACGGTACGCACCATTTCAGCAAATATGCGGCGGTTATGGACGTGCTGCGCGCGGGGGGGAACCTGACCGAGCACCGTCCCGAGTCGATGCCTCGCTTATGGATCGAGGCCGCTCACCACCCTGCATACGTCGACGCGGTACTGAGCGCGAAGGTTGATCCCGCGACTGAACGCCGCATCGGGTTCCGGGTCACGCCCGAGGTTGCACGTCGTGCGCGTGTCAGCTCCGGCGGCACTTGGCTCGCGGCCCAGCTCGCACTCAGACACGGCTACGCGGCGAATGCCGCGGGCGGCAGTCATCACGCGCTGCCCGACAGTGGCGCAGGGTATTGCGTCTTCAACGATCTTGCCATCGCAGCTCTGCGTTTGCAGGCTCAGGGCGACGCAACCCGCATTTTAATTGTCGATTGTGATGTGCATCAGGGCGACGGGACGGCTGTCATCCTTGCCGGGCGTACTGATATCGCGACGCTTTCGGTCCATTCGGACAAGAACTTCCCGGCGCGAAAGGCCCGCTCGACGCTCGATATCGCGCTGCCCGACGGGGTGGGCGACGCACGTTATCTCGCCGCATTGCGCCCCGCTGTCGTCGAAATGATCAGCCAGGTCCGTCCAGACCTCATTCTCTACCAGGCCGGGATCGATGTTCATGCCGACGACAAACTGGGCCGTCTGGCGCTCAGCGACGCAGGCATCGCAGCGCGAGACACTTTTGTCGCCCAGACCGCGTCGGCGCTCGGCATCGCGCTGGCGAGTGTCATGGGTGGGGGATATGGAAATGACGTCATGGCGGTCGCAGCACGACACGGCGCAACGATGCGCACGCTTGCAGCTGGCTATTTAGGTTGCGGTGGTCCCAAGTTTTACTAATTGGCGACAACCTCGTCGGCCGCGTAGGGCGCACTTAAACTGATAACTGGATAAAGCATGGTTTCGGCTATTCATGAACTCACCCGCGTCGAAGCGGATGCTCACCCCGCCCCCGAAAGCATCGTTGTGCGTTTTGCCGGCGATTCTGGCGACGGGATGCAGCTGACGGGCGGACAGTTCACGCTATCGACCGCCCTAGCCGGGAACGACCTCGCGACGTTCCCCGATTTTCCCGCGGAAATACGCGCGCCTCAGGGGACGCTGTTTGGCGTGTCCGCGTTTCAAATCAATTTCGGTTCGATAGCAATCGAGACCGCAGGTGACGCGCCTGACGTGCTCGTTGCGATGAACCCGGCGGCGCTCAAGACCAACGTCGGTTCGCTCAAAGCGGGTGGCTTGATTATCGCTGACGAAGGCGAATTCGGCGCGCGCAATTTGGCCAAAGCGCAATACGCTGCGTCTCCGCTGACAGATGGCAGCCTCGCTCAGTGGCAGGTTATCGCGTTCAACATCTCTCAACTTACCCTCGATGCTGTCAAGCCGTTCGGCCTCGGTAACAAGGAGGCGCTCCGCTGCAAGAACATGTGGACGCTCGGGTTGGCGCTGTGGATGTTCGACCGCGACCGTGAGCCGTTGATCGCCTGGCTTCG
>JAYVVA010000062.1:0-1911 GCA_043787435.1 Sphingomonadales bacterium
TAACGCGTTCGAGAAACTCAAGCTTGAGGTTGCGGTTTAGGCGACAACCTCTGCGCGTTCGGCGAGGACGGTCAGACCGTTCTCGCCGATCTCTGCAAACCCGCCCCGGACAGCAATCCGCTGCGGCGTCGAACCGTCCTTTGCATACACGCGTATCTCGCCGTCGCGGATCGTGGTCATAACCGGCGCGTGTCCCGCCAGGACGCCCATGTCGCCCTCGGTGCCTGGGATCTCGACCATGTATGCCTCGGTGCTCAGCACTGAGCGCTCGGGCGTCACCAGCTCGAAGTGAAGCATTGCCACTTAGACTTCCGCAGCCATTTTTTGCGCCTTGGCCACGGCCTCTTCGATGCCGCCGACCATGTAGAACGCCGCCTCTGGCAGATGATCGTACTCGCCATCGACGACGGCCTTGAACGACTTCACGGTATCGTCAACCTGCACGAACTTGCCGCTGATCCCGGTAAAGACTTCGGCGACGTGAAACGGCTGGCTGAGAAATTTCTGAATCTTGCGGGCGCGACTTACGATCAGCTTATCTTCTTCGCTAAGCTCGTCCATACCCAGAATCGCAATGATATCTTGCAGCGACTTGTATTTCTGCAGTGTTTCCTGAACGCGCCGGGCAGTGTCATAATGCTCCTGGCCGACAACTGCGGGCGTCAGCACGCGCGATGTCGAGTCAAGAGGGTCGACTGCCGGGTAAATCCCAAGCTCCGAAATCGCACGATTGAGCGTTGTCGTCGCGTCCAAGTGGGCAAAAGACGTTGCGGGCGCTGGATCGGTCAGATCGTCTGCAGGAACATAGATGGCCTGCACAGACGTGATCGACCCCTTGTTGGTCGAGGTAATTCGCTCCTGCAATGCCCCCATGTCGGTCGACAGTGTCGGTTGGTAACCCACAGCGGACGGAATACGACCAAGGAGCGCCGACACTTCAGATCCGGCCTGAGTAAAGCGGAAGATATTGTCTACAAAGAACAAGACATCCTGGCCTTCGATGTCTCGGAAGTATTCAGCGATAGTGAGACCTGAGAGCGCAACCCGGGCGCGGGCTCCCGGCGGCTCGTTCATCTGGCCGAACACAAGCGCAACCTTTGATCCCTCCGGCGTCGGATTGCCGTCGGCATCCTTCGCGATGACGCCTGCATCGAGGAACTCATGGTAAAGATCGTTACCCTCACGTGTGCGTTCACCGACGCCGGCGAATACCGAGACGCCGCCGTGTCCTTTGGCAATATTATTGATCAGTTCTTGAATAAGCACCGTCTTGCCGACGCCCGCGCCGCCAAACAACCCGATTTTACCGCCGCGTGCATAAGGTGCGAGAAGGTCTATGACCTTGATACCTGTGACCAGAATCGCGCTTTCGGTCGACTGGTCGACGAATTCGGGAGCCTTGGCGTGGATCGGAGCGGTCTGCGTTGCGCCAATGGGTCCACGCTCGTCGATTGGCTCGCCAATCACGTTCATGATGCGGCCGAGCGTCATCGGGCCGACTGGCATGCGAATCTGCGAGCCGGTGTCTGTTACCCGCTGTCCACGAGTAAGTCCCTCGGTTGCGTCCATGGCGATTGTGCGGACTGTGTTTTCGCCGAGATGCTGCGCGACCTCGAGAACAACGCGGTTGCCGTTGTTAAATGTCTCGAGAGCCGACAGAATCGCTGGCAGCTGATCCTCAAAGGTCACGTCGACTACCGCGCCGATGATCTGGCTGATGGCGCCAATATTGTTCGACATCTGGATCGGTGCCAAAGTCGAGGCCGGCCTGGTGGCCTTGGTCACTGCCTTCTTGGCGACGAGCTTCTTAGTGGGGGCTGCGATTGCCATGTCGGTTCCTGTTTTCAAGTCTGACTAAAGCGCTTCTGCGCCAGCGATGATTTCAATGAGTTCAGTGGTGATCGCGGCCTG
>JAYVVA010000063.1:0-1529 GCA_043787435.1 Sphingomonadales bacterium
CGTGATGCGTCGGGCTGATCGACTCCAATGCTGCGCCCGGAAAGATGATAATCGCCAGGCTGGAGCACCTGCAGCTGCTGCGCGAGGACGCCGGCAACACTCGCGCCGGTCGAGAACACTAGCAGTCCTTTAGTCCCGCTGCGTTGAGCCGAGGCTGAGATTACCGGCGTTGTCACCGGCACCCAATCGAACGGTGCGGGAGAATCGTCTCCAACCGCTGCAGTGAAATCGGGATCGCGCGAATGCTGCGAGCTACCGGTGGAGCGGCCGGATGCATAGGCTGCCCAAGCGTCGCTGTAGAGGTTGCGCGCAATCAGGGTGGTGACAAGCTGGGATTGCGCCGCCCGCGGAATGGACACACCAGCATGCCGTAACCCGGTGAAAAGAAGGGCGGACCCTCGCGGGTCCGGGCCAACAGTAGCAACATAGCTGAGAAAGCTATCGGACCACAGGGGTCTCAGCGACAGCGTAGCAACGAGTTCCGCACGAATTTCGGGGTCGTCGGTCGCATTGCTCAGCACCGGGAACAGAAGTTCGCGCGCCTTAGCGTTGGTCCGGAAGGCGATGTCGTAATGACGAAGCGCTCCTGCGATGTCGCCGCGTGCAACGGAATTTTCGATTTCCCAAAGCTGCGTCGCCAAATTGCGTCGTGAAAGCCGCTCGGCATAGGCGAACAACCTGTCGCTTCTCGCTGCCTGCCCGGAGATCTTTGCGGTGCTGGCGAGTGTCGCTGCCGCTCCGACCGCAGTCGCATCTTCGCGCAACGCCGTCTCCGCGAGGACGCCGGCACGCCTGTAGTCGCCGACAGCTGGCGTTGCCAAAACTTCCGCCAGCGCCGCCCCGTTGCGCCCATCCCATGGCGCCAGCTGGTAGGCGCCCGCAGGGTTTCCGTTCCAGGTCATTACCTGCCCAAGCGTATGCGCAAATATGAACCAACCCAGAACAGCAAGTCCCCCCGCAATCGCAAATCGGAGTGCGATTGATCGCGGAGACGACAGAGTGTGAGGGACACGACCGGAACTACCGCTACCTATGGTCCCGCTGCCGATCATCATGCGGCGACGTTACCCTTTTCCGACGCGTCGCGTCCGTAGCCATAGCCGTATTCATAACCGTATCCGTAGTGCGCTTTACGCGCATCAAATTTCGTTAGTACGCCGCCAATGACGCGTGCGTTAGCACTAGCTAGGCGGGCGAGGGCAGTTTTGACCATGCTTGAGCGGACACTATTAGATTCTACAGCATAAATGACGCCCTCGACGCGGCCGGCAATGAGCGGCGCATCAGCAATCCCCATCACGGGCGGCGAATCGATCACGACATGGTCATAAGTTTGAAGTAGTTTTTCGATTAGCACTGACAGCCTGTTGCCAGCCAGCAATTCTGCCGCGTTTGGCGGAATCGGTCCTGCTGACATCGCGGTGAAGCCCAGATCCGTCATCTCGAAAGTCATGGCCGCGATATCGTCCTGGCCAGCCAGAAAATTGCTAAGACCATATTCATGGCCGACGCCGCCAAGTTGATGCACG
>JAYVVA010000064.1:0-2414 GCA_043787435.1 Sphingomonadales bacterium
GCATGGGGTGACAATATTAGCTGTGCGCTGACCAATACGCCTAACCCAACCAAGGCCATCTTGAGCACGACCAAAGCGTGGGTCGTTCTATCGGATCCCCAGAATGGAACGACCAACCCCAAGGCCATCCCCGGCGCACTGATCCAATATTCGATCACGGTTACCAATTCGGGGCCTGGAGCGGTCGATGCGGGAACAGTTGTCGTTACCGACCCGCTACCGACGCAGATCATGGCTTATGTTGCCGGGTCCGCGATAACCTTTACCGACGGCGCCGTTGCGAGCGGGCTGGCCTATAATTACGCCACCAATGTTAACTGGACCAAAGCGGTGGGCGGCAACAGCGCCTATACTTACACGCCGACGGCCGACGGTCAGGGATTTGACGCGCTGGTCACAGGCATCAGGATTTCCCCTGGCGGCACGATGGCCGGTGCAACGCTGACCAATCAGCCGAGCTTTACGCTGACCTTCACCACAAAGGTCCGCTGAGCAACGTCAGACGACGCGGTGATCGCCGCGTACCCAGCGGATCGTTCCCGATGAGGCGCGCATCACGACACTTTCGGTCGTCATTCTTCCGCCGGGCAATCGCTTTACACCCGCCAACAGCGAACCGTCGGTGACACCTGTGGCGGCAAAGATGCAATCGCCCTTAGCCAGGTCCTCAAGGTCGTAAATCCGGTCAAGATCCTCGATCCCCCATTTGCGGGCCCGCGCGCGTTCGTCGTCGTTACGAAAGACGAGCCTTCCCTTGAACTGCCCGCCGACACAGCGAAGCGCCGCACAAGCCAACACGCCTTCCGGGGCGCCGCCAGATCCCATATAGATGTCGATTGTAGTCGCGGGGTTGGTCGTCGCAATAACGCCGGCGACATCGCCATCGGGGATCAGCATGATGCCGCAGCCAATGGCGCGCAACTCGGCGATCAGCTTTTCATGACGCGGCCGGTCGAGCACACACGCAATAATCTCGCGCGGGGGAACACCCTTGGCCGCCGCAACCGCCGCAATGTTTTCCGTCGGTGTTTTGTTTAGGTCTATCACGCCCGCCGGATAGCCGGGGCCAACTGCAATCTTGTCCATATAGACGTCGGGTGCGTTGAGGAGGTTGCCGTGCTCGGCGGCTGCCAGCACAGCAAGCGCATTGGGTCCCGCCTTTGCGGTAATCGTCGTCCCTTCGAGCGGGTCGAGCGCAATATCGATCTTGGGTCCCCTGCCCGGTGCCGACCCGACCTTTTCGCCAATGAACAGCATCGGCGCCTCGTCGCGCTCGCCTTCACCGATCACGACAGTACCATCCATATAGAGCGCATTGAGGGCGTCGCGCATCGCTTCGACGGCGGCCGCGTCAGCTGCCTTTTCATCGCCGCGCCCAATCAAGGCCGAGGCTGCGATGGCCGCTTTTTCGGTAACGCGCACCATTTCAAGGACGAGCACCCGGTCGAGGACGTCGCTTGGCGCGACCTTGGTTTCTGGCACGATCTCTGGCATCCCTACTGACTGTCTTTGCAGGCCGATAGGAGGCGTGTGTGTCAATGTCGAGAACGCTCGTCGCGGCAATGGCGATAGTTGTAGGACTACCGGCTTCCGCTCAAATGGCAGACAGTCTTGGAAACTATCGTCGGATGACGACTGTAGAGCCGCAATGCGCGCGTCCCGGTTCCGATCAGGAGATCATTGTGTGCGGCCACCGGCGCGCTGATCGCTGGCGAGTGCCTTACACTGGTTATGACGCCGGCGACCCGCGCGGCGAGCCCATATCGGCCGAACGAAATCGCCTTGTGAGCGAGCCGAAATTGCCCTGCGGCATTGGGGCCGTTCTCGCTGGATGCGGCATGGTTGGGGTATCGGTTGGGACCAACTTCTCACACGGCGGGCTTATATTGCGGCCCATAGCGCCGTAGTCACACGTGGAGGATCGGCATCCACATCGGTTTTCCGGTGAGACTGGCACTGCCCTCAAGTCGGTCGAGAGCTGCCTGCACAGCGCGGGCGGGCCCGTCGTGCGTCGTCATCGCGACAAAGACGCTGCCGTCTTCACTCTCGCCTTTTTGGATCATGCTTTCGATCGACACGCCGCCGTCGCGCATCGCCGCTGTGAGTTCAGCGAGCACGCCGGGTTTGTCGGCAACAGTGAAGCGCAGATACGCGCGCTCGCGGCGGTCGCCGGGATTTGCGGGGATCGCTGCCGCGAGTGCCGCGATCGGCATGGCAAAAGCAGGTCCAACCTCGCCACGTGCGATGTCAATCAAGTCGGCAACCACAGCCGAGGCCGTCGGCCCTTCGCCTGCGCCGCGTCCCTCGAAGAACAAGCGGCCGACAAAATTGCCCTCGGCGACGACCGCGTTCATCGGTCCCTGCACATGCGCAAGCGGGTGCGAGAGCGGAACGAGGCAGGCATGCACGCGTTG
>JAYVVA010000065.1:0-6002 GCA_043787435.1 Sphingomonadales bacterium
GCCGATCTGGTCCCGGTGGAGCGGCCTAACTCGATTGCGCTGCGCATCGCGATGGTCGCGAGTGGCAATGCCGATCTGCTTGCTGCCCTGCGGTGGGGCTATGAGTGGGACATAGCCGCCGCTGCACTCATTGCCGAAGAGGCAGGCGCAATAGTCACGGACGCACTCGGCCGCACGCTGCGCTTCAATTCCACCAAAGGCGAAATGTTCGGCGTTCTGGCTTGTGCTCCCGGCATTCACGCCGCCGCCGCCCAACGGCTTGCCACGCGCGCCGCCACTGCGGTGCTTCGATAAGCTTCCCCCTCTTGCGGGGTGTCGCAAACGCCGCCATGACAGGAATGACCTGAACACCGGGGTGGGACGCGTAGAATGAAGGCGACGATCGAACGTGCGGCACTCCTGAAGAGCCTGGGCCATGTCCAGTCAGTAGTCGAGCGACGTAACACTATTCCCATCCTGTCCAACGTCTTGATTGAAGCAGGCGAAAACGGCACGATCCGGTTCATGGCGACTGATCTCGACCTTCAGATCGTCGACGAAGCCGAAGCCGCGATCGATCAACCAGGCACCACAACCGTCTCAGCGCATACCTTGTTCGAAATCGTCCGCAAGCTGCCGGAAGGCAGCCAGGTATCGCTCTCGGCTGCCGAGGGACGACTGTACATTGCGGCCAGCCGTTACAAGTCTAACCTGCCGACTCTTCCGCGCGATGACTTTCCCATCATTGCCGAAGGCGAGCTGCCGACGAGTTTCGAGCTGCCGGCCGCAAAACTTCGGCAGATTATCGACAAGACGCGCTTTGCGATTTCGACCGAGGAAACGCGCTACTACCTCAACGGCATTTTCATGCACGTCACTGACGATGTGCTAAAGGCCGCCGCGACCGATGGTCACCGCCTCGCCCGCGTGACGATTGCTCGGCCCGAAGGTGCGCAGGGGATGCCCGACATCATCGTCCCTCGCAAATGCATCGGCGAGCTGCGCAAGCTGCTCGACGAAGTAGAGGGATCGGTTGCGGTGTCGCTGTCGGCGTCCAAAATCCGATTTACGCTTGGCCATGCGGTCCTGACGAGCAAATTGATCGACGGTACTTTTCCTGATTACAACCGTGTCATCCCGACCGGCAATGACAAGCTGCTGACGATCGATCCCAAGAGCTTTCTGCAGGGCGTCGATCGCGTGGCGACGATTGCCAGTGAAAAAACGCGCGCCGTCAAGATGGCGCTCGAACGTGACAAGATCACGCTGTCAGTGACGAGCCCCGAGAATGGCACTGCCGCCGAGGAGGTGCCCGGCGAGTACAGCGCGGCAGGTTTCGAAATCGGCTTCAACGCAAAGTATCTCGTGGATATTTTGCAACAGGTCGAGGGCGACACCGTCGAAGTGCACCTTGCGGATGCAGCCGCACCGACGTTGATTAGAGAGAGTGACAAGGCCGAGGCGCTCTACGTCCTTATGCCAATGCGAGTCTGACCCGGAACGCTCAGCGCGAGGCCTTTTTGAGCGCGAGCCTGACGAGTGCATCAAGGTTGGCACCTGCGCCAAGTTCCTCATCGGCTCGGGCGACTGAAGCGCTTGCCTCGGCTGGACGGAACCCAAGGTTGATCAACGCAGAAATAGCGTCTTGAGTGACTCCGGAAGTTGGCGTGAACGAACCGCCGGACTTAGAAACGCCAGCCTTGTCCTTCAGTTCGCGGACAATGCGCTCGGCGAGCTTGGGGCCGACACCATTGGCGCGCGCTATCATTGCCTTGTCCTGCGTCGAAATCGCGCGGTTGAGTTCGTCGCTGTCGAGCACGGACAGGATGCTGAGCGCAACACGTCCTCCCACGCCCTGAACGCCGGTCAACAGGCGGAACCAGTCGCGTTCGCCGACAGCTCCGAATGCAAATAGCGTCATCGCATCTTCGCGGACCTGCATCTCGGTGAAGACCATCACGCGACTGCCGACCGGTCCGAGGACGTTCAACGTTCGCGACGACGCCTGCACCAGATAGCCGACGCCACCGACGTCGATCACCGCATGGTCGGATGCGCTCTCCGCGAGAATTCCGGTGAGGCGGGCGATCATGCGGCCATGTTACGCAATCCGCCGCTTTGAAGCCAGATGATGCGCATGAGTGATCGCGACTGCGAGTGCATCGGCGGCATCTGCCCCTGCGATCTTGACGCCGGGCAGTAACCGACTGACCATCGCGTGGACTTGCGCCTTTTCGGCAGACCCGGTGCCTACGACTGCCTTTTTCACCAAGCGCGCGGCATATTCGCCGACAACGATCCCGCGCTTGGCTGCACAGTATAAAATCACCCCACGCGCGTGCGCCAATTTGAGCGTCGATTGGGCATTGGTGTTGACGAACACTTCTTCGACCGCCGCGCCATCGGGCATGTGCTCAATCAGCAGGTCGGTCAGCGCGGCCTCGATCACGACCAGCCGCTCGGACAACGGTTTTTTTGGATCGGTCTTGATATTCCCGTTGCCCAAATGGCTCAGCCGATTTCCCGTTGCCATGATGAGACCCCAACCGGTCGTGCCCAGCCCGGGATCGAGTCCGAGAATGATCACTTAACCCAGCTTGTCCATCACCTCGTCAGGCACGTCGTAATTGCCCCAGACCTGTTGGACATCGTCATCCTCGTCGAGGGTGTCGAGGAGTTTCATCAACGTCGCGGCATCACTCTCGCCCACGGTCACCATAACTTGGGGGCGCCAGGCGAGCTTTGCGCCCTCGCCTTCGCCGAGCGTCGCTTCAAGCGCCTTGGCAACGGGGTGGAGCGTTTCCACGCTCGTCCATATCTGGTGACCGTCCTCGTCACTCGTGACGTCCTCGGCACCAGCATCGAGAGCCGCCTCGAACACCGTTTCCTGATCACCGGCGGCGACGGGGTAGGAGATCAGGCCGAGGCGGTCGAACCCGTGACTTACACTGCCGCCTGCGCCCAGATTGCCGCCATTTTTGCTCACGGCGGTGCGAACATTGGTCGCGGTGCGGTTGCGGTTGTCCGTCAGGGCCTCAATGATCAAGCTGACACCGCCGGGACCAAAGCCCTCATACCGGATTTCCTCGTAATTCTCGCCATCAGCACGCGACGCGTTGTTGATGGCGCGCTCGATATTGTCCTTTGGCATCCCGCCCGCGCGTGCGGTCAGCACGGCGGCGCGGAGCCGGGCGTTCATCGCAGGATCGGGAATGCCGGACTTGGCTGCGACGGTAATTTCGCGGCTCAACTTGGAAAACGACGCTGCGCGCTTCTTATCCTGTGCACCTTTGCGGTGCATGATGTTCTTGAATTTGGAATGGCCTGCCATGACTGCCCCTTACGCCAGCGCGTTTATGATGTTCGGACTGGTCAAGCGAGCCCCAACGCAACGCGATAGGTATCAAGAAGCGCATCCATTTCGTCGCGGTCGTTCTTTTCCATACGACGCAGCCGGACGATGGCGCGCATGATCTTGGTGTCATAGCCTTGCCCCTTCGCCTCCGAATAGACATCGCGAATATCGTCAGCGATCCCCTTTTTTTCCTCTTCCAACCGTTCGATTCGTTCGATGAACAGGCGCAACTGATCGGCCTGGATGATGTCGCTCATGGGTGTCCTCGGTTCGATGAAGCGGCGGCTGTAGGCGAGTGACAGCCTATTCTCAACCGGCTCGCTTTGCCCGGCATCAAATGACGGCTATCGACGGCAATACGACCCGCTAGGAGAGATTGTTTGCATCGTTCGCTTGCCCCTCGCGCTCGCAAAGTCCGCGTCCTTGCGACGCTCGGTCCCGCCAGCAGCACGCCCGAAATGATCGAGAAGCTGATCCGCGCGGGCGCCGACGCTTTCCGCATTAACATGAGCCACGGCACACAGGCCGGCCACGCCCCAGTGATTGCGGCAATCCGCTCCCTGGAACGTTCGCTGGTACGCCCGACCACAATCCTCGCCGACCTTCAGGGGCCAAAGCTGCGCGTCGGCACGTTCGTCGGCGGCAAGGTTGAACTCGTACACGGGGCAAGCTTTCGGCTCGACCGCGACCCGACTGCCGGTGACGCGACCCGGGCGTGCCTCCCACACAAGGAGATTTTCGAAGCACTGGACGTCGGAGCGCGCCTTCTGCTCGACGACGGCAAGCTTGTGCTGCGCGTCACCGACATGGACGATGGCTATGTCATGACGCGCGTGGAAGTGGGTGGCTTGCTCAGCGATCGCAAAGGGCTGAACGTCCCGGACGTAGTTGTCCCGATGGCGGCGCTGACGGAAAAAGATCGGAGTGACCTCGCGTTCGCTCTCGATCAAGGCGTCGACTGGGTGGCGCTGTCATTCGTCCAGCGGCCCGAAGACCTGGCCGAAGCGAGGAAGTTGATCGGCGGCCGCGCAGCGCTCCTCGCCAAGATTGAAAAGCCCGCTGCGCTCGACCGGCTCGAAGAACTCGTCGAGCTCGCCGACGCCGTGATGGTGGCGCGCGGCGACTTGGGCGTGGAGCTTCCGCCCGAAGCCGTTCCACCCGCGCAAAAGCGCATTGTTGAGACGGCAAGACGTATGGGTAAGCCCGTAGTGGTGGCGACGCAGATGCTCGAATCGATGATCCTGTCACCCTCCCCGACGCGTGCCGAAGTCTCGGACGTCGCGACAGCGATCTACGACGGCGCGGATGCCGTGATGCTGTCCGCCGAATCTGCCGCCGGGGCATGGCCGGTGGAATCGGTCGCAATGATGGACCGCATTGCCCAGTCAGTTGAAGGTGATCCAGGCTATTTCGCGCGGCTGCATTTCACTGAAACCAAATCCGACCCGACGACCGCAGATGCGCTCTCCGACGCGGCACGCGAAATCGCAATCACGATCGGGGCCAAGGCAATCGTGTGCTTCACTGTTTCCGGATCGACTGCACGGCGCGTGTCGCGCGAGCGACCTTCGGTACCATTGCTCGTGCTCACGCCAAAGGCGGAAACCGCCCGTCGAGCCGGATTGCTCTGGGGCGTGCACGCTGTTCAAACACGCGATATCGGCGACTTCGAGGAAATGGTTGCCAAAGCCAAACGCATGGCACTCCGTCACCAGCTCGCTATTGGCGGGGAACGTATTATCATCATGGCAGGGGTACCTTTCGGGACGCCGGGTTCGACCAACGTCCTGCACGTCGTCCGCCTGACCGGGGACGAGCTAAAGGTCGGGGGCCGCTAGAGCAGCCCGTGCTCGAGCAGCGCGGCGCGCAGAGTCGGAGCATCGACGAAAACGTGGCCCGCGAAGCCGTTGCTCTCGGCAGCTTCTACATTTTCGCGCCGGTCGTCGACAAACATTCCTTCGTTTTTCGAAAGCCCGAACCTGCGCAAAGCTAATTGGTAGATTGCCGGATCAGGCTTGACGAGCTTTTCATCGCCAGACACCAAAATGTTTCGGAAAGGCGCGAAAAGGGCAGCCTCGCGCGCAACGAACGGTATCCAGAATTCACCCGAAAAATTGGTAATCGCAAACAGCGGCACCTTGTTCGCTGTGAGTTCGACAACCACATCCGCCATGCCGGGAATGAGATGCGGAATGGTTTCGTTGAAGCGGGGTCCCCAGGCTTCGATCAATGCGCGGTACTGCGGGTGTTCGGCAATCAGCTCGGCGCTCGTTTCAGCAAACGGCCGCCCGGCATCATGCTGGAAATGCCATGCCGGCGTAACAACGTCGCGCAAAAACACGTCACGCTCGCGCGTATTCGGGATCAATTTATTGTAGAGATGGCGCGGATCCCATTCGACCAGCACTTTGCCAACATCAAAGACAACCGCGCCTGCGGTCACCCCGCGGGCTTAGCCTTGACGCGCCTTGAAGCGGCGATTCGTCTTGTTGATGACGTAAGTCCGCCCGCGCCGACGAATCACCCGGTTGTCCCGGTGGCGGTCCTTGAGCGACTTGAGTGAGTTGCGAATCTTCATGTCGTGCGACTTTTCTGACGGTATACTGGAATTTGGAAGCGCCGCGCCTAATCGTGAGGTTAACCCAAGTCAAGGTCGTTGCAGCCTCTT
>JAYVVA010000066.1:0-3391 GCA_043787435.1 Sphingomonadales bacterium
GCAGGATCAAGCTTGGCTTGCGAACGTTGTCTTGCTGAGGCAACGAATTCGCAACGCGGGCATGTAAGGAGGACCGACATGACTGAGCCGACTGAAATCCCCGCCGAAAACGGCGACGACGAAAAACTGGCCGACAAGCCCAAGTTGCCGAAGCGGGGGTTTTCCCCCGGCATTGTCACGGCAGCAGCAACCGGGATCGGTTCGGCGGCGCTTCTTGCAGCGCTGCTCTATGCCAATCGCAGCCGAAAACCGAAAAAACCGGGGGCCGAATGACTCAAAAGCGCATCCGCAAGGCCGTCTTTCCTGTTGGCGGCCTTGGCACCCGTTTTCTGCCCGCGACCAAAGCGATGCCGAAGGAGATGCTGCCGGTCGTCGACAAGCCTCTGATTCAATACGCAGTCGACGAGGCCCGCGAAGCAGGCATCGAACAGATGATTTTTGTAACTGGCCGCGGCAAGTCTGCGATCGAGGACCACTTCGACACCAGCTATGAACTCGAGTCGACGTTGACCGAGCGCGGCAAGTCGCTCGACGCTATTGCCTCGACCCGGTTCGCGCCCGGTGCCGTCATCTACGTGCGGCAACAAGAGGCTATCGGACTCGGTCACGCCGTCTGGTGCGCGCGGCACATCATCGGCGACGAACCTTTCGCGATCTTTCTCCCCGATGAGCTGATGGTGGGGACGCCGGGTTGCATGAAGGCGATGGTCGATGCGTATGACCAGGTCGGTGGGAACATCGTGTGCGGCTATGAGGTTCCTGCCGACCAGACTGACAAATACGGGATCATTACCCCGGGCAAAACGAACGGCGCGCTCATTGAAGTCACTGCTCTCGTCGAAAAGCCGAAGCTCGGGACAGCACCATCAAACTTGATGATTCCGGGGCGCTATATTTTGCAGCCTGAAGTGATGCGCACGCTCGAGGGACAAGCCCGAGGAGCGGGCAACGAAATCCAGCTGACCGATGCGATGGCCCAGATGATCGGGACCCAACCGTTTCATGCCTACAAGTTTGACGGACAGCGCTTCGATTGCGGTGACAAAGCCGGATTCATTACAGCAAACATAGCGCTCGCCCTCGAGCGCGAGGACATCGGCCCCGCCGTACGGACGTTCATCGCGACGCTCTGATCAGGGCGGCCTTGGAACTTACCGAGCCAGACAATCGTTGCGCAGGCTTCACCATCAATATGGAGCTAGAACCATGTCACGGTTTTTCCTGACAATCTCGTGTGCGGCCGTCTCGGCCACAATGCTGACTGCGTCGCCCGTTCTTGCTGCGGGCAAAGCCGATCGCGCGCGCAGCGCGATTGCCGAAGCAAAGGGCAAGGTGGATGCCGCTGCACAGGTCGGCGCGGGCGGCGAGGCACCGCGTCTCCAAGCTCAAGCGGCTGCCATGTTGCGACAGGCAGAGCAGGATCTTGCCAGCGGACATAAGGAACAGGCGTTCGACGACGCCAATCGCGCGTCGCAGCTTGCCGATACCGCTATCGGTGCAGCACAGCGTGCGAAAGTCGAGTCCGAGCGGGCACAACGCGCCACTGTCGAGGCCAAGGCCGCAAACGCTCAAGAGGACGCCGCAGCGGCTAATGCCCGCGCAGATACCGCTCAGCGTTCGGCCGCCGCTGCTGCCGCGGATGCCGCTGCAGCGCGAGCCGCCCGGCCCATCGTCATTGCCGCGCCTGTCGCAGCCCCGACGAGCACAACGATAACCACTGCCGAGACGGTCAGCACGCCTGTGACCGTTAAAAAGGCGGCGACGCGGCGCGTCGTCCGTCGCACACGGGCTCACAAAAGAGCGGTGGTCGCGCGCAAGACGAGCACCACCACAGTCACCACCAACGCCAACCAATAGTCCGCAAAGGACGTGCGGAGCTACCGCCGCACGTCCTTTGCCACGGCATCGAGCAATCCGTTAACAAACCCTTTTTCTCGGGCGTCGTAGAAGGCATCTGCAACGTCGATATATTCGTTGATTACTGTTTTCACTGGGACATCTGGACGCGCGAGCAATTCGTAAGTCGCGACGCGCAGCAATGCGCGCATCGGCTTGTCAAGACGCTCGAGCGTCCAGCCCGTCGACAGACGCGCGGAAATGGCCGTGTCGAGTTCGGCCTGCCGTGCCGCGCTGCCAGTAACGAGATCGTCGAAGAACTCGACATCGGCTTCATTATATTCGATGTCCTCGATCGTTGCGCCTAACCGATGCTGGTGAAATTCGTGGAGCAATTGCGTCAAGGGCGTCGATTCCATCGAGCGCTGATAACTAGCCTGTACGGCGGCGAGACGCGCGGCGGGACGGGATTTGGAACGGCTCATACAAGCCGTGCCCTGACCGATGCAGCGTGCGCGGGCAACCCCTCTGCGTCGGCCAAAGTCGCGGCGGCCGGGCCAAGGACTGCCATCGACTCGGGTGTCGCGCTGAGGAAACTCGTACGTTTCATGAAATCGGTCACCGACAGCCCGCTGGCAAAACGCGCACGGCGGCCGGTCGGCAGGACATGGTTTGGTCCGCCCAGATAGTCGCCGATCGCCTCGGGCGTATAGCGGCCGAGAAATACCGAACCGGCATGACGAACACGCGCGAACAGCGCATCGGGGTCGGCCACGGCGAGCTCGAGATGCTCCGGGGCGAGCCGGTCGATCAGCGGCGGGGCGTCGGACAGGCTCCTGAGCAGGATGATCGCACCATGGCGAGACCAGCTCGCGCGGGCTGTAGCTTGAGTTGAGAGACCGGGCAGCAATGCCTCGATCGAGGCGGCCACCGCATCAGCGAAGGCCGGGCTGTCGGTGATAAGAATTGACTGGCTGGTGGGATCGTGTTCGGCTTGGCTCAGCAGGTCGGCCGCGATCCACGCCGGCTCGTTGTCTGCATCGGCGACGACAAGAATTTCTGACGGCCCCGCGACCATATCGATACCGACCCGGCCGTAGAGTTGGCGTTTTGCCTCAGCGACCCAGGCATTGCCGGGACCGACAACGACGTCGACCGGGGCGATGCGCGCCGTTCCATATGCCAGCGCACCTACCGCCTGCGCGCCTCCAACACGCCAGATTTCGTCAACCCCGGCGATATGCGCGGCGGCAAGTACCGCCTGATTGACCGCGCCGTTGGGCGTGGGTGTCACCATTGCCAACCGCTCGACGCCCGCAACTTTGGCGGGCAGCGCGTTCATGAGAACAGACGATGGGTAGGCGGCCCGGCCGCCAGGGACGTAAAGCCCGGCGGCCTCGACCGCCGTCCAGCGCGCGCCCATGCGCGTCCCGGTTGCGTCGGTCCAGTCGCTGTCGATCGGACGCTGCCTCGCGTGATAAGTGCGGATACGATCGGCGGCGAGATCGAGAGCGGCGCGCAGATCCGGCAGGAGACTGGCATAAGCGGCCGCGCA
>JAYVVA010000067.1:0-3808 GCA_043787435.1 Sphingomonadales bacterium
GCGAGCGCAATCGCAGCGGCGCAGCCCGCTGGTCCTGCGCCGAGGATCAGCGGAATTTCGCGACGCATAGCCGGAACGGGAAAAAGCGGGTGACTCGGGCGTCGGTAATGCCTGCTGCTGCGAGAATCGGGCCCCATTCGCCAACACGATAACTCCGTGCAATCGACAGCTGGCCATCATGGCGAACAATAGGGTGCCAGCGCATCACGCGGGCGAGCAGCGGAAAACCGGTCCATGCAAAGCCGTGGCGATGCAGGTCGTTGATAAACCACCCGCGCGTCGCTTCCTGATCCATGAATTGCAGGAAATTGATGAGCTGTCCGTCCGTCATATGATGAGCGACGAGGCTCGACAGGATCACGTCCCAACGGCCGCCTGACAGATTGGCATAATCCCCGGTTCGATACTCGATCGCCATGTCGGCGTGAGTCGAAGCCAACGCCGCGGGCGCACTGCGCGGATTGAGGTCGATGCCGACGAGCTCGACCGGCTGACTGACAGACCGAGACCATTTCGCAATCGCCCGCAGCATGTCGCCGTCGCCGAATCCCACGTCGAGAATGCGGATCGGCTCCTGCCTAAGGGCAATCCTGTTGAGAAAGCGCAGGGTCGGCCGACGCGCCAGAGTGAGCGTGTTTACCTGGGCGAGATCGTGCACCACGACGGCGTAAGTGTCCGGATCAAGGTCGTCACTGTCCATCAGCTCCTCGGCAATGGCGCGCTGAGTGAGCATCAGCTGGTCCAGCCGAACCGAAATCCCTCAGCGGCAAGCCCGGGGCCGAACGCCAGGGCAACGCCGCGCTTGGGACGACGCGTGAACAGGCGCGCAAGCACGAACATCAAAGTGGACGAGGACATATTGCCAAAATCGGCGAGGACGCGTCGCGAATCGGCCAGCGCTTCTGCATCGAGCGCGAGCGAATTTTCGACCGCGTCGAGAATCGAGCGACCTCCAGCATGAATAGCCCAACCGTCAATGGCTTGGGGATCGACGCCGCCGGTGAGCGCTGCCCGCGTTTTGGGGTCGGACAGCGCCGTAGCTATACGTCCCGGCACCTCGCCTGACAAATGCATCGCAAAGCCGGTGTCGCCAACCGCCCAGGCGATCAGCCCATCGCTGTCTGGCAGGGTGGCGGCGAATGGCGCCTCCAGGGTAAGCCCCTCACCGCTCGCTTCGACGATAGCGGCGCCCGCTCCGTCACCAAATTGAAGCATCGCCAACAGCGGCTCGATATCGGTAGCTGGTTGCAAATGGAGCGTGGATAACTCGACAGTTACGACCAGTACCCGTGCATCGGGTTCCGACCGGACGATATGTCGCGCGGTCTTGAGGGCGGTAACTGCGGCATAACAGCCCATGAATCCAATCAGGATACGCTCTACGCCGTCCTCGAGACCCAGGCGCTCGCACAAGATCTGGTCGATCCCGGGGGCGGTGAACCCCGTGCAGCTTGCCACCACGATGTGGCTTATTCGGCCAAGTTCGCCAAGCTTGGCGATCGCTAACAGCGCCAGCCTCGGAGCGGCTTCGGCATAGATCGTCATGCGCTGCGAGGTGGGCGGCATCTGTCCATCCGCATAAAATCCAGCTTCGCCAACAGGCGATGCGCCGTCGGGCCCGAGTGGAAATACCGACCAGCGGTGATCAATGCCGGCGCGGCTTGCCATACGGTCGAAAATTGCCGTGCTACGGCGATGGCCGAGGCGTGCCCGGGCCCAACCGATGAACGCCTGATGGATATCATGGTCAGGTACCGCACCACCAATGGCGGTAATACGGGCAAGGGCGGGTGCGCGCGACACAATCATTATATACCCAACGCGCGAGACAGCGCGGCGGGGGCACGATGCCGTAGTTAACCAATCATTGAAAGCGCCATGACTATAACAACCGTTGTGCGTCGCGTTTCTCTCTTGATGATCGTGCTTGTCGCGACCCCCAGCATGGCGCCTTCGCAGTGCCGCCTTTGTGCTGCGCCCGCTACGCCCGTTGCCGTCGCCGTGCGGCCGCTGAGCATCGAGATCGAAACATCGCTCGATCTCGGCCGTGCGGCCGACAGGGGCCGGGGAGGGTCGATCGTACTCGACGAACGGACGGGTGCCCGCCAGGTTGTGGGACTCGCCGACCTCGGTGGCGCTGCGCTTGCCGGGCGGGTCCGTCTGACTGGTGAGCCGTTCCGGCATGTCCGAATCAACTTGCCCAACGGCGTCCGCCTGCTCTCGCCCGACGGCAGCGCGGTCGATGCCGTCGACCTGCGGACCGACCTACCGCCTGAGCCCGTCCTTGATGGCAATGGTGTGCTTGGCTTTTCCTTTGGCGGGCGACTGGTCGTCCAGGGGCATGCCTCGGGAGACTTTCGGGGGCGCATCCCGATTGTTGCTGACTACCGATAAGCGGTTGGACGAGCCCGGCGCGTCAGTGGAAAAGGTTCATAACGCGTTTACCATTCGGCGAAATCGTTCCTGAACGCCTTTCGTCCAGATAAGCAATGTGGCCGGAACGTGGGGTTCCGGGCTTGGGCAATTTAAAGACCTAACTCAGGGGACCGCTCCGTTATGAACAAGATATTCAAAGCGCTTGCGCTGACCGGCGTTGTTGCGCTCGGTTTGGGCGCTTCGGCTGCGAACGCAGCAACTGCTACGGCGCTCGCCAAGGCGAACATCGTCAAACAGATCACCATCGTAAAGACTGCGGATCTCGACTATGCGACAATCGTGACCGGCGCCGCCGCTTCGACCGTTATTGTCAGTCCCGCCGGCGTCCGCACATGTGGTGCTGGGTTGACGTGTTCGGGCAACCCGATCGCAGCCAGCTTCACGGTTGTAGGGACAGTCGGGCAGGTTGCCCTCGTTACCGTTCCACCGACTGTCACGTTGACCTCCGGTGCCAATACAATGAGCTCAACGCTCCTTTCGTCGGCGCCCGCGCTGACGCTCGCAGCGAGCAACACTTTCACTCTAGGCGGCACCTTGTCGGTTGGCGCCAATCAGGTGGAGGGCGCTTACAGCGGCCTGTTTACGGTCAACGTCGACTATCAATAACTGTTTTCTATCAACACGAAGCCCGTCGACCTGACAGTCGGCGGGCTTCGTGCTGTTCGGCTTAGGGTTACCGGTATTTTAACCCTGGCTTGTTACTACGGGCGGGACCACTTCTAACAGGGCCGGACCAGCCATGAACCCTAATCGACTGCGCCTTTTGGCGTTTTCCGCCGCGTGTATTTCTGCATCGCTATCAGCACCTGCTCTTGCGGCGGGCGATCTGCTCGTGGCCCCGACCCGACTCGTTCTCGAAGGCGGGCGCGGTACAGAAATCATCTTGAACAATGTTGGAAATCAGCTGGCTACTTATCGAATTTCGGTTGAGCTGCGCCGCATGAATGCTGAAGGACGCCTCGAGGAAGTCGCACCCGAAGGCGCGACGGACAAGGAAAAGGCGACGCTGGCGATGATCAGCTATGCGCCGCGTCGTGTGACCCTGCCGCCCAATCAGCCGCAGGTCATTAGGGTTGGTGCCCGCCTTTCGCCCGATCTTCCCGATGGTGAATATCGCGCGCACATGCTCTTTCGCGCCATACCCGATGCAACGCCAGTCACCTCAAGTCCGCGGGCAGGACTGTCGATCGCGCTGACACCGATTTACGGTGTCACTATTCCGGTCATCGTGCGCAAAGGTTTGCTTCAGGCAAGTGCGGCCATTTCCGAGGTTCATCTTGATCGGCATGGAGGACAAACAGCCTTGGCTTTCACGCTTGCCCGAAGCGGCAGCCGCTCGGTTTATGGCCGCTTGCGGGTAACGCGCGCGGGC
>JAYVVA010000068.1:0-4857 GCA_043787435.1 Sphingomonadales bacterium
ATGCGGGCGATGCCCGCATAGGCACTGGCGCGGGCTTCGGTAAATGATGCCCCGTTGCCGGTTACGGCCAGCACACGCCCTCCCGACGCGGCCAGCGTCGCCCCTTCCGATTTCGCGCCCGCAAGGAATACCTTCGCGATTTGGTTGGCTGAAGAGATGCCCCCGATCTTGCCGCCGGTAACTGGTGTTGCGGGATAGCCCGGCGCTGCAAGGACGACTGTGCAAGCGAAATCGGGCGAAAAGATGGGCACGGGTTCGTCCGCTAAGCGACCGCGCGCGACCGCATCGAAGACCTGCGCAAGATCGCCCTTGAAGCGCAGCATCAGCACCTGCGTTTCGGGATCGCCGAAACGGGCGTTGTATTCAATCAGTTTGGGGCCGTCGGCGGTCAGCATCAGTCCGGCATAAAGAACG
Organism: Sphingomonadales bacterium; assembly: GCA_043787435.1. Classification (GTDB taxonomy): domain Bacteria; phylum Pseudomonadota; class Alphaproteobacteria; order Sphingomonadales; family Sphingomonadaceae; genus Sphingomonas_O. The sequence continues at coordinate 415 of JAYVVA010000068.1, forward strand.
CCAACAAATGGCGTACCCGCTGCCGCCATCGCGGCGACGGTGGGCCGCACAATTTTATCCATGGCGAGCTCCTCCAGCGTTGGCGTCAGGACATGCGCTGGTGAGTAGGCGCCCATGCCGCCGGTGTTGGGGCCAGTGTCACCCTCGCCGATGCGTTTGTGATCCTGCGCGGTGCCGAACGACACGACATTCAACCCGTCGGTCAAGGCGAACAGACTGACTTCCTCGCCGGTCAGAAACTCCTCCATGACGATGCTTTTGTCTGCTCGGTCCCCGGCATCCCCGAACATCTCGGTCAACGCGGCGGCTGCTTCCTCCGCTGTTGTCGCGATGACGACACCCTTGCCGGCGGCAAGGCCGTCGGCCTTGATGACCACCGGCAGGCCGAACGTCTCCAGCCCGGCGAGAGCGGTAGTTTTGTCTGAAAAGCGGCGGTAAGCTGCCGTGGGGATGTTGGCTGTCGTACACAGATCCTTGGTGAATCCCTTCGACCCCTCCAGCTGCGCCGCGGCCTTCGAGGGACCGAATACGGCAATGCCTGTCGCACGCAGACTGTCAGCGATGCCATCGATTAAAGGGGCTTCGGGGCCCACGACCACGAGGTCGACCGCCTCGCGCCGACAGAAGGCAACGACGTCGGAATGATTGGACAGGTCGAGCGCGACCAGCTGGGCATGATCGCCAATCCCTGGGTTGCCGGGACTGGCGAACAGTTTTGTCAGACTCGGCGATTGCGCCAGCTTCCATGCCAGCGCATGTTCGCGTCCGCCGCCTCCAAGTAGCAGGATGTTCATGCCCTTACCTCTCGATACTGATGCGCCCGCGCTGCTAGCGGACAGTGCGCCCGGCGACAATTCGGCACCGTTCACGGTTACCGAATTATCGGGGCGGCTCAAACGTCACGTCGAGGACGGCTTCGGCCACGTCCGCGTCCGCGGCGAAATTTCGGGTTGGAAGCGGGTCGCTTCCGGCCATTGTTATATGACACTCAAAGACGACGGCGCCGCGCTCGATGGCGTGATGTGGAAGATGTCTTCCACACGGCTGGCCTTTGCACCGGTCGACGGGGTGGAAGTTGTCGCCACGGGCAAGCTGACGACCTATCCGGGCCGATCAAAGTATCAGATCATCGTCGAGACGATGGAGCTGGCGGGCGAAGGGGCAATGCTCGCGCTGCTCGAAAAGTTGAAAGCAAGGCTCGTCGGTGAAGGGCTCTTCGATCCTGTGCACAAGCGTCGCTTGCCTTATCTGCCAGGCGTCATAGGAGTCGTAACTTCGCCCACCGGCGCCGTCATCCGCGATATCCTCCATCGCCTTGCTGATCGCTTCCCGACAAAGGTGCTTATCTGGCCAGTGCTCGTGCAAGGCACGGGTTCTGCGCAGCAGGTCGCACGCGCCGTCTCTGGATTTTCTGGTCTGGCGGCCAACGGACCCGTCCCACGGCCTGACCTCGTCATCGTCGCGCGGGGCGGCGGGTCGGTCGAGGATCTTTGGGGTTTCAACGATGAAGCCGTTGTGCGCGCCGTTGCCGCATCGTCGATCCCCACCATTTCGGCAATCGGGCACGAGACCGACACGACGCTATGTGATTTCGCCGCCGATGTGCGGGCGCCGACGCCGACAGCGGCGGCGGAAATTGCCGTCCCCGTCCGGGGCGAATTGACCAATGCTGTTGAGGAATTGGGAACCCGGTCGCTGCGCTGTGTGCACCGTTACCGCGAACGTGCGGGGGAACGGCTGGCGGCGGTCGCGGTACGCTTGCCGGCACATGGCGATTTGCTTGGCAGCCAGAGCCAACGTGTTTACGATCTTGGAGAGCGGTTGCGGCATGGTCTGGGCCGTTCGCTGGCTGACGCGCGGGGGGACGTGGCTCATGCGTCCGCTGCGCTCCGTCCGCCGTTGTTGGCGGCTCGGCTTTCCCAATCTCGTGCGCGGCTCGCTGCGGCGCGACTTGACTCCCGTCTTGTTGCGCGTCCGATGGCCGAGGCGCGCGAGCGGCTCGACCGATTATGGCGGGTTGCAGCGACGTTGCATCCCGACCGTCCGCTCGAACGCGGTTATGCGCGGATCGAAACCCGCGGCGGCACGCTGGTGACGAGCGGCGAAGGCGCGCGCAAGGCGGGCGCGATGACTCTGGTGTTTGCCGGGCAAGACCGGGTCGACGTGCGGGTTGAGCGCGCAGCCCGGGAGGGCTATGTCGCTGGTGCAACGCATCAGGGCAGCCTGCTTTGATTGTTAGAGATAGTAGACGTTATGCTGATGTCCCCGTCGGGTCGCCTCGCGCGGCTGCACTACATGGCCAATGCCCATAGAATACTTGCGCAGGGCGACCATGTCCTTTGCGCCGTAAGCAAGGTCGCGATCCCACTCGACGAATTGCGGTACTGGAGTGTGGCGCGTCAGGAGGCTTATGCCAGCGCCGGGATCGCCACCGAGGCACTGACCCGGTGAAGCCTGGCGGCGCACGTCGCTGCGCCGCTGCCATTTTTTTGCTCGGTGCAAACTGCTTGGCGTTGCCTTTGGAACTCAGCACGGCTGCGCGCGCGGCTGGCGCCCCGCTTGGCGTTATCGCTGATCCGGCGCCGACAACCGTCGTGCGTGGCATTTCGCTGATCGGGACGCCGACGCAGGGTGCGGTCCTCCTGGGCAAAGTTGATCCCGATGTGCTCAGTTTGACACTCAATGGTGTTGCGGTTCGGGTCGCGTCGGACGGTCGCTTCATCATTGGCTTTGGACGCGATGCGCCGCCCCATGCCGTGTTGAGGGCAACATTGCCTGATGGACGCGTCTCGGACCTGCCGCTCAGCGTTACGCTGCGCGCGTGGCGAATAGAAAATATCGCTGGCGTCCCGCGTTTTGCTCAGCCGAGCGAAGAGTTTGTGCATCTGCGCGGCCCCGAACTCGCTCAGATCAATGCCGCACGCCGGGTCGACGCTGCCGTAGGGGGCTGGCGGCAACGCTTCGTCTGGCCGGCCACCGGGCGCATTTCAGGACTTTTCGGGTCCCAGCGAAGCTATGCCAACGGTGAAAAGGGTGATCCCCATTCGGGCGTCGACGTGGCCCGCCCGACCGGGACGCCTGTGATCGCGCCCGCCGACGGCGTCGTGGTTCTTGCAGCCGACCACCCCTTTACGCTCGAGGGAAACCTGCTGATGATCGACCACGGCATGGGGCTGAACAGCGCGTTCCTGCACCTTTCGCGTATCGACGTGAAACTCGGTGACAGGGTACGCCAAGGGCAGCCCGTCGGCGCGGTGGGGATGACCGGTCGGGCAACGGGTCCGCACCTCCACTGGAGTATGAAGTGGCAGGATCAGCGGATCGACCCGTTGCTCCTCGCAGGGCCGATGCCGTAACTCTCGTACGGGCGGAGGTTATCCGATTCGCTTGGCTGCAACCCGGCGGCCCTTGCCCACCTTGGCGAAATATCCCCCCAGCGCGCCTTTCTGGAGCAGAACCTTGCGACCCGGCAACGGGTCGTCGAACCCCATGTTGGTTTCGGTCGTTTCCCAACTTGCGCCACCTTCGACAGTAAACCGCCACTTACCATAACCAAAATTGTGTGAGGCCGTGATCGTCGTTTCGAGCTGGGCTTCATCGGTTCGATCCTCAGCGCTGTCAGGCCTCCCGGTCAGGAAACCGATCCGCGGGAGCGTGAACCCGAAAAGTCCCTTGCGGGCCTTGCGTACATCGGTGCGCTCGACAATTACGACCTCGTTTGCAGCCGTTGCGGCGCTCAATGCATCGACGGCCTTGTCATAGCAGACTAGCCGAGCTGAGGCGTCGGTAAGCGTTCGGCAGTGTTGCAGGGCCGCGACCGGCCGGGCGACTGGCGGCGGTTTGTCGGCACCACTGACGGGGGCCGCAACGGTCATTACGGTCAAAGCCAGGACATATTTCAAAATGCGGTCCTCCGAAAGTTGGACAGGGTTATGCGTCGGCCTCAACGCCATGACAAATCTGTGTCGAAAATACCACAGGGGCAGGGCATTTTTGTTGCTAGCGAGCGCAGAACGATTGCGCGGTAAGGGAGATGTCACTTAGAGCAGTGGGATCTGGCGGAGTATTCGCCGCCCGTATGCGCTCCCAAAGGGTTCGCATACGCACCGAAAAAATTCCAGCGGCGGCTAACACCGCCAAACTAGGGGAAGACATTCAGATGATTACCAAGGCTCTCCGCCGCAATCTTCTTGCGACCACAATCATCGCAGGCTCGCTCATGGCCTCGCCTGCGTTCGCACAGGGCGCCAAACCGGCGGACGCGCCAAACGACGAGGACACGATTGTAGTTACCGGTTCCTTGATCCGTAATCCGAATTTGGTGTCGGCAAACCCGGTCAATGTCATCACCTCCGAAGAAATCGAACTCAAGCAGTCAAACCTCGCCGAGGAAGTGCTGCGCGAAATGCCCGGTGTCGTGCCGAACATCGGTTCCGCGGTGAA
>JAYVVA010000069.1:0-8144 GCA_043787435.1 Sphingomonadales bacterium
GCCGGGTTTATCAATCTGCCGGTAGCAAGGCCATTGCCCATCGTCGCTTCGACAAACTTAACTCGAACCCCCATTCGACAACGTCTTCCAATGCGCTAATGCCAGCGCGATGCGGACCCCCATCCCGACCCCCACATGCTGACACTCTCGGTCGGTGCTGCCGCGCTGGCAGGCGTCGTTTTGGCAATGTGGCTTGGTGCTGGCGCTTGGGCCGTAATTACTGGCCTTTCGCTGCGCAAGAAAGCGGCTTTTGCCGAGACGCAGGCGGATCGACTGGCGGCGTTGCTAGAGACGGCGCCCGCACTCCCTGTGGTCGTGCGGCCCGATGGGCGGGTCGAGGCACCCGCGCGACTGGGGCAATGGTTGGGCCTGCCCAAAACACCAAGCTTCATTATAGATTTTGCTGGACGCGACGTCGGGCTGACAGATGCCGATACCGCTGAACTCGGCCGCGATGTAGCTGCGGCACAGCGAACAGCAGCACGCTTTGTCCGCGCCGTGCGGGCAGCAGGGTCCGAGCGTACATTGCTCCTTCGCGGTGGTCCGGCCCCTGCAACGCTCGGTGTTGCGGGCAGCGTGATATTCTGGGTGTTCGATGCTACCGAAAGTCAAACCGAAATCGGTCAACTTGCGGGCGAAGTCGACCGACTGACTCGCGCGTTCGAGGCCTTGTCCTTGTTGATCGAGGCCGCGCCTATCCCGATGTGGCATCGCGGCCCTGACCTACGCTTGACCCTCGTAAACCGCTCCTATGTTGAAGCAGTCGACGGGACCAGTGCCGAGGATGTCGTTGGGCGCGGGCTAGAACTGGTAGAGTCGGTCGGGGGCGTCACGCCGATCACTGCTGCCGATACGGCCCGGAAGGGCGGGGCGGCGGTCAGTCGCGACGTTCCCGCGACAATCGGAGGCAAGCGCCGCTCAGTTCGCGTCGTTGACGTGCCCTTGGGTGAATCCGGTGTCGCGGGTTACGCGCTTGACAATGACGAACTCGACCGCGCGCGCGCTGAGCTTCGACGCTTTGGCGAGGCACAGCGCGACACGCTCGATCGACTGTCCGCCGGTGTCGTACAATTCGCAGCCGACCGGGCGATGACGTTTTGCAACACGCCGTTCCAGGCCATTTTTGCGATGAAGCCAGAATGGTTATCGGATCGACCCGAATTCGACCGGGTGCTCGACCGCATGCGTGAAGCCGGGCGCGCACCTGAAATGCGTGACTTTCCGGCCTGGAAGGAGGACCGACGCGCGTGGTTCACGTCGGGAGAAGGCACCGAAGAGATCTGGCTGCTGCCCGACGGCACCCATTTGCGCGTCGTTGCTCAGCCGGTCCCCGACGGCGGATTGCTGGTCGTGTTCGAAGATCAGACAGAGCAATTGCAGCTGGCAACAGCCCGCGACACATTGCTTCGTGTCCGGACAGCGACGTTCGACAATCTGTTCGAGGCGGTGGGCGTGTTCGCGGCCGATGGGCGGCTCAATTTGTGGAATACGCGATTCCGCGAGGTCTGGGGCTTCGAAGAAAGCTTGTTGTCGCGCCACCCGCGCGTCGATACGCTGGCTGAAGCGGCGGCGGGGACGCTTACGACACCGGCTCGCGCCGCACTCATCCGCGATGTTGTGCGCGCAGCGACGGTGGATCGCACTTCACGCTCGGGCCGCGTCGCGATGAAGGATGGCCGACATTTCGAATTCGCTGCCGTTCCGCTCCCCGACGGGAATGCGTTGTTCACCATGCTCGATGTGACCGACAGCCGACGGGTAGAGCGTGTTCTACGCGACCGGGCCGAAGCGTTCGAGGCGGCTGACAAGGTCAAGACCGCATTCGTTGCAAATATGAGCTACGAGCTGCGCACTCCGCTAACGTCGATCGGCGGTTTTGCCGAAATGATGGCCAAGGGCTATGCTGGCGAGCTGAGCGGCGAGGCCAAGGCCTATGTCGACGCTATTCTCGAATCGGTCGGCAAACTCGGGTCGCTAGTCGACGAGACGTTGCAGCTGACGCAAACCGAGGCCGGACTTGCAGCCGTCGACCGAGAGACGGTCGACCTGTTGCAGATGCTCGATCGCGCTGTCGCGTCGAATGAAGAAGCGGCGCTCGTTAAAGACATCGACTTCGCCACCGATCTGCACGTATCGATCGGGCGCGTCGAGGGCGACGCGCGGCGGCTTTGTGAAGCGGTGGAGAAATTACTGGAGAACGCGATTGCCCGGACGCCCACCAAGGGCCGCGTCCTGCTTCACGCGAGCGGGACGACAGAGGGCGCCTTGATTGTGGTCTCCGACAATGGGCCGGGCGAGGACGCTGGAGGCACCGTGGCGATCACGGCCGCACGCGAGTCGATCAAGGCACATGGCGGCGCAGTGTCTGTCATGGCCGAGGCAGGGCAGGGTACACTAGTACGGATTGATTTGCCGCGATGATCTTGCTTCAGTCTACCGACGAATCTTTGGCGCTGGGTGCGCGTCTCGGCGCCGTTTTGCGGGTCGGAGACGTGGTCGCCCTGTCTGGCCCTCTGGGAGCCGGAAAAACGCTGTTTACGAGAGGGATTCTAGCAGGCCTTGGGTATCACGGCGACGTCCCCAGTCCCAGCTTCCCTCTTGTCATTCCCTACCAGCCACCTGCCGTCCATGTGCCTCTTACCCATATCGACCTTTATCGCATCCACGACTCTGCCGGGCTCGCCGAGCTCGGCCTCGCTGACGCCCGGGCAGACAGCGCCTTGGTTGTCGAATGGCCCGACTTTATCGTGCACCAAGGATGGGATGACATGCTCATGCTTTTTTTCGAGATAGCGTCGGACACTTCGCGCGTCTTGACGGCACACGCACCTCCAGCTTGGGAAAGTCGATGGCCGCTGAGATGAATCCACCGGCCGCGGCGTCGGCCTTCCTCACCTCCGCGGGGTGGGGGAACGCTCGCATCGAGCCGCTCACGGGCGATGCATCGTTTCGCCGATACTTTCGCGTTATCGACGCCGGTCGTCGCGCAGTACTGATGGATGCTCCGCCGCCGCACGAGGATCCGCGGCCATTCCTGCGTGTCGCTCGGCATTTGTCTGCCCAAGGCTTTGCCGCGCCCACGATTCTTGCTGAAGATCTCGATGCCGGGCTGGTTCTGCTCGAAGACTTCGGCGACGCGCGCATGCGTGAAATGGTTGACGGCGGCAAAGTTGACGAGGCCACTACCTATGCCGCTGCGGTCGCCTTATTGGCAGCGCTCCACCGTCAACCACCTGCAACTCTGCCCCCCTATTCACGCGCCGAACTGCAACGAGAGGCCGGACTTTTCATCGAATGGTACTGTCCCGCTGCGGGTCTCACAGTCGACGCAGAGTCCTATCGTGCTGCATGGGACATCGTATTCGATCGCATCGACAACGTGGCGTCCGTGACCGTGCTGCGCGACTACCACGCCGAGAATATCATGCTGCGCGCCGGGCAAGAGGGACACGCGCACCTCGGGTTGCTCGATTTTCAGGACGCCCTCGTCGGCCATCCGGCCTATGATCTTGTTTCAATGCTACAGGACGCACGTCGCGATGTTCCGACCATAATCGAATCATCAATGCTTGCCGAGTACCAGCGCATTGCTCATCCTGGCCCTGACTTTGCCGCCAGCTACGCAATCTTTGGTGGCCAGCGAAATACCAAGATCCTCGGTATCTTTACGCGCCTGTGGCAGCGCGACGGCAAGTCTCGCTATCTCGACTTCCTGCCGCGCGTCTGGAGTTATCTCGAGCGTGATCTGGCCAACCCGGCTCTTGCCGAGGTCAAGTCTTGGTTCGACACGAATGTCCCGGCCGTTAAACGTGGCGACTGTCTGAAAGGCTCTGCATGACCGGCGTGCCTGTTCCAAAGACTGCGATGGTGATGGCAGCGGGCCTCGGCAAGCGGATGCGGCCGTTGACTGCAACGCGACCCAAACCATTGGTCGAAGTCGCCGGCGCGGCGCTGATTGACCATGTCCTCGAACGGCTTGCAGCGGCCGGCGTGAAGCGCGCAGTCGTCAATGTACACTATTTCGCCGACGCACTCGAAGCGCATCTGCAACGGCATGATCACGGGCTCGACATCGTGATTTCCGACGAGCGGACCCGACTCCTTGAAACTGGCGGCGGGATCGTGAAGGCATTGCCGCTTATCGACGCTGACCCTTTTATACAGGTAAATAGCGACAATTTCTGGGTCAACGGTCCCGTCGATGCACTCAGCCTGCTGGCCCAACGTTGGGACGACAGAACAATGGACGCATTGCTGCTGATGGTGCCGCTCGCACGGGCGAACTGCCACAGCGGGAAGGGCGATTTTCATATGGAAGCAGGGGGCAAGCTCGCGCGGCGGCGGGTCGGCCGCATCGCCCCGTTTGTATGGACCGGTGTTCAGATGCTGTCGAAGCGTTTGATCGCCGAGCCACCGGCGGATGCATTCTCGACGAACGTTTTCTGGGACCGAGCGATTGCGGCGGCGAGGTGCTACGGCGTTGTGCACCAGGGACTGTGGTTCGATGTCGGCAGTCCGCCCGCGATTGCGCGTACCGAGGCTATCCTCGCCGATGCCTGACGGACGCGGCCCTAAAGTCTTCACCATCCCCGTTTACCGGTCGTTCGCCGACGCTCTGGTGACGGGACTTCTCGCGCAACATGGCCAGCATCGCATGGCGCTGGCGCGTGGCATGATCCTCGTTCCCAACAATCGGGCAATCCGCGCGATCACCGACGCCTTCGTGCGTCGCGCCAATCAGGGTCTGCTGCTGCCGCGCATCGTCGCGATCGGAGACGCGGGCGAGGCTCCCGGGGTCGCTCTCGACGACATCGAAAGCGATATCCCACCTGCCGTGGACCCGATGAGCCGACGACTGATCCTTGCGCGACTCGTGCAGGAGCAACGCCGGCTCACGGGCCAGCGCGTGGGAGCAGCGGAGGCCGTACGCCTTGCTGCTGACCTCGGCGGCGTCCTCGACGAACTGATTGCAGAAGATCGTACGCCGAGCGATTTGCGTGCCCTCGACGTCGCTCCCGAACTTGCCAGGCACTGGCAAAAATCGCTCGACGTGTTCGCAACGGTGATTGAACGCTGGCCCGAAGAATTGATGAAACTGAAGCGCATCGATCTACCCGATCGGCGCAACCAACTATTGCGTGCACTCGCCCGGCGGTGGCGAGACCAACCGCCCGATCATTACGTGGTTGCGGCAGGCGTGACCAGCGCGGCCAAGGCGATTGCCGAACTCCTGTCGGTCGTGGCCTTGATGCCGCAGGGATCAGTTGTTCTCCCAGGGCTCGATCTTGCCAGCCCCGATGAGGAGTGGGAAGCGATTGCCGGTGATGAAACCCACGTCGCCATAGAGACGCACCCGCAACATCATTTACGCCTACTCCTCGACCGCATCGGCGTCGCCAGGGCCGAAGTCGCGCGCTGGCGCTGGGGCGATGGTAAACCACGCAAGGCAGTGAGGGGTCGGGCAGTTGCCAACGCCTTCGCTCCGGCACGTTTCACCAGCAAATGGATCACATTGCCGTCACCGCAGCGTTCGCTGAAGGGTGTGCGTCTGGCCACATTCGCTGCCCCCGCCCAAGAAGCGCAGGGGATCGCGATCGCCCTGCGCGAGACGCTGGAGACGTCTGGTCGAACTGCGGCGCTGGTCACGAACGACCGTAGTCTTGCGGCGCGCGTGGGCGCGCACCTTCGCCGTTGGGGGATCGAGGCTGACGATTCAGCGGGACAGCCTCTGTCAGTCACGCCAGTCGGTGTCCTGATTCAAGCGATTGCTGCCCTCGGCATCGAGCGCTTCGCCCCGACGCCATTGCTTGCCGTTCTCAAACACCCGCTTGTCCGCAGTGGCGCAGACCGGTTGCAGTGGCTTGACGGGGTCCGCCGGTTCGATGTCGCACTCCGCGGGCCGCGCCCGGCCCCGGGAATGAACGGGTTAGCGGCTTGGCTTAGGAGTGGCACCGAGCGCGAGCGGGCAAACCGAGATCGCGTCGTCGGCTGGTGGACCGACACAGCGCCGTTGTTTAAAACATTCGAGTCGGCGTTTGCCACACCGCGTGCGTCATTCGGTGATCTTCTCGCAGCGATCAGAAACTTGCTCGAAACGCTTGGCGGTGAAAGCGTATGGGCAGGAACGGCAGGCCGCTGCGCGGCTGATCTCTTCGCCGACCTCGCGACCCGCCACGAACTCGGTCCGAACGAGTTTACGCCAGACGACCTGCTGCCTCTGCTGCGCCTACTTCTCAAAGAGCAGGCGATACGTCCGCCTCAAGGCGGCCACCCGCGCCTTGCCATCTACGGTCTGATCGAAGCACGTTTGCAACAGGCAGACTTCCTTGTTCTCGGCGGCTTGAATGAAGGAAATTGGCCTGCCGCGACGGGTGTGGACCCATGGCTCAGTCCCCGGGTTCGACGCGAGCTGGGGCTCGCCGATTCGGAACGGCGCGTTGGTCTCGCGGCGCACGATCTCGCGTTGGCTTTAGGGGCAAGCGAAGTTCTTCTCACCCGCACCGTTCGCGATACCCGATCGGCAACGATTGCTTCGCGTTTCCTGCTGCGGCTGGAAGCAATGACCGGCGGTCTGGACAGTGATGAACGACTGCCCAGTTTGGCCAGTGCGATCGACGCGCACCCCGGGCCGCCGGAGCCCGCGCATCGTCCTGGACCTTCGCCACCTGCCGCTGACCGCCCTAGGCGTATCTCGGTAACCGAAGTCGACCGCCTCAAAGCAGATCCCTATGCATTTTACGCGCGCGCCATGCTCGGCCTGTCAGCGCTTGATCCGGTCGATGCCGAGCCCGGGCCCGCCTGGCGGGGTAGCGCCGTTCATGCTGTGCTCGACCAGTGGATGCGCGAGGACCGGTTGCATCCCGACAAAATCCTTGCGCGGATCGACAGGCTGCTAAACGACACTAGCGTGCATCCGCTTGTCCGTACCCTGTGGCAACCGCGATTGGCTGAAGCCTGCGAATGGATCGCGAGAAGAATTGCAACATCGCGCGTCGAAGAGCGGCGTGAGCCGATCGCCAGCGAAATAAAGGGGAAGGTCAAAATTGCTGGGATCGAACTGCGCGGCATCGCCGATCGTATCGACCGGCTTGATAATGGTAACCTTGCTATCGTCGACTACAAAACTGGCAGCGCCCCCAGCAGCAAGGCCGTGGCTGCAGGGTATTCGATGCAACTTGGGCTGCTCGCCGCTATTGCTGAGCGTGGCGGGTTCCCAACGGTCACGGGCAAGGCGGCCAAGTTTGAATATTGGTCGCTTGCCAGCGACGGCAAAGGGAGCTTCGGTAAGGTCTCTTCGCCTGTCGGGAGAAATGGCCAAGGTCAGGTCGAGCAATTCGTTGCCGAGGCAGAACGCGTTTTCACCGAAGCCGCCGAAAGGTGGCTTACGGGAGATGCGCCCTTCATCGCAAAACTTGTGCCCGAATATGCGCCCTACGAAGACTATGATCAGCTGATGCGCAGAGACGAGTGGTATGGCCGCGAAGACTGAGCATTTTTCTGATCTCAAGGACGCCCAGGCTGCGGCGTCATCGCCCGATCTCGACGTGTGGCTCTCGGCGTCGGCCGGGACAGGCAAGACTTATGTACTCGCCGCACGCGTGCTGCGGTTACTGTTGCGGCCAGGCGTGCGCCCAGATTCGATCCTGTGCCTGACGTTTACTCGCGCGGGCGCAGCAGAAATGGCCCAGCGGGTCCATAGTCGCCTCGCTTGGTGGGCGCGGCTTGACGAAGCCGCTCTGCGTCGCGAGCTGACCGCGCTGGGTGAGGACAATGGTGAAGCGGCGATCCGCAAGGCGCGAACATTGTTTGCGGCGGTACTGGAGGCGCGCGGTGGCGGTTTGCGTGTCATGACTATTCACGCTTTTTGCCAAACGCTCCTAGGCACGTTTCCGCTCGAGGCAGGGCTGTCTCCGGGGTTTCGCGCGGTTGAGGGTCGCGAACAGGCAGCGCTTGCATCGACGGTTCTCGGGGTTCTTGCCGAACAGGCCGAGCGGGATCACGATGTCCGCCTGATCGCTGCCTTACGGGCGCTGTCGCGGCGGCTCGGGGAGACGGGCGCGCGCAGCTTCCTGCTTCGCGCCGCCAAGGACCTCAAAGCTCTCGAATCGCTGTCGGAAGGCATCGACGCTCAGGTCCGCCGCGCG
>JAYVVA010000070.1:0-3019 GCA_043787435.1 Sphingomonadales bacterium
CCGGCATCCTCGAACCGACGCGCCATGTCGAGCGCCGACACTTCGGAAACCTCAGCCCAGCCTTGAGTCGCCACCAGACCGTCACGCGCGTCAACAGCCACGACGATCCCGCCTGGAAATCCCACTGCAGCATCGCGGACCAGTTGCGGGTCGGTCAGAGCTGCTGTTCCAATGACAATCCGAGCGACACCCCGGTCGAACCAGCCCTCGACCGCGGCCATCGTCCTGATTCCACCGCCGACCTGCACATGTCCGGGAAAGGCTGCGACGACTCGGGCAACCGCGTCGCCATTTATCGCGCGCCCCGCAAACGCGCCGTCGAGGTCGACGACGTGCAAATGTTCGGCGCCAGCTTCGGCGAACAGCCTCGCCTGCGCCGCCGGATCGTCGCCGTAGACCGTTGCGCGGTCCATATCGCCCTCGGCCAGGCGAACGACCTGTCCGGCCTTAAGGTCGATGGCGGGAAAGACGATCAGGCTCATGGTCGCCACTTCAGGAACCGTTGAAGCATCGCGACCCCATAACGCTGGCTTTTCTCCGGATGAAATTGCACACCGACCAAATTGTCACGCCCGATTGCCGCGACGACGGTCCCGCCGTGTTCGGTCGTACCCAGTACACTGCTGCCTTCAAAGGCATATCCGTGCAGGAAATACGCCTCCCCTGGCTCGATCACGGGATGGCGCTGGGTTGGCGCAACATCGTTCCAGCCCATATGCGGAATTTTCAATCCAGGCGGGACCGCCATGGGTTCGACCGCCCCTCTAATCCACCCGAGACCCTTGGTGACCCCGTGCTCATGCCCTTCGTCGGCCATCAATTGCATGCCGACGCAAATCCCCAGAAACGGCCGCCCCCGTTCAATTACGCTTTGCGTTAATGCGTCGATCATGCCGGGAATCGCCGATAGGGCGCCCATGCAGTGGGCGAATGCCCCTACACCGGGAAGCACGATCCGCCTGGCCGCCCTGACGTCGGTCGGATCCGACGTAACAACGATATCACTTGCGCCAGCAGCTTTGAGGGCGTTGAGCACCGATTGGAGGTTACCTGCGCCGTAATCGATCAGCGCGACCCCGCTCATTTCAGGGCACTCACAAAACGCCCTTGGTCGACGGAATCGAATCAGCCTTGCGCGCGTCGAGGGCAGCGGCCTGCCGGAGCGACCGCGCCAGCGCCTTGAACGCGCTCTCGGCAATATGGTGATTGTTCGTGCCGTAGAGGCACTCGACATGGAGTGTAAGCCCTGCTGCCTGTGCGAACGAGTGGAACCAGTGCTCGAACATCTCGGTGTCCATGTCGCCAAGCTTGGCACTGGTAAATTCGACCTTCCACACCAGGAACGGGCGTCCCGAGATGTCGAGTGCGACCCGGGTCAGCGTCTCATCCATCGGACTGTGCGCTTCACCGTACCGGACAATTCCGCGCTTTTCGCCAAGCGCCTGTTTGATGCATTCGCCGATCGCGAGCGCCGTGTCCTCGACGCTATGATGCTGATCGACATGCAGGTCGCCAACGGTTTTCACGTCGAGATCGATCAGCGAGTGCCGCGATAGCTGTTCGAGCATGTGATCGAGAAAGCCGATGCCGGTCGAAATCGTATAGATCCCCGTTCCGTCGAGTCCGACGCGTACGTCGATCGAGGTTTCCGCCGTCGCGCGATGAACCGTGCCTATCCGCATGATGGGTGGCCTATAGCTGCACGCGCGAGACACGCAACGCGTCTTGACCGTTTGCCGCGCGACGTTCACCAAGCCTTTCGATGACCGATGATCAACCCGACAGCCTGATTCCCTATGACGAAATCGTGCAGGAGGCGCTGCGTGCGGTGATCGGCCGGGTGCTGGGGCAGATCGGCCATTCGGACATGCTCCCGGGTAACCATCATTTCTACATCACGTTCAAGACCAGCGCGACAGGCGTCGATATTCCCTCGCACCTGACCGCGCGCTTTCCGGACGAGATGACGATCGTCCTCCAGAAAAAATTCTGGGACCTCAAGGTGCACGATGATGCTTTCGAGGTAGGTTTGACGTTCAACGGCATCCCAGCGCGGCTTTATATTCCGTTCGCAGCCGTCACTGCTTTCGTCGATCCCGCCGTCGATTTCGCCCTTCAGTTTCAAGCATCTTCTGATGGTGATGGCGATGGTCCTGCCGAACACGATGCCGCGCACAACGACGCGCCGATTGCCGAACCCATCGAAAACGGATCGAACGTTGTCGCGGTAGATTTCAAGCGAAAGAAGTAGAACGGGAGGGCACATGACCCGCACCGAAACGGACAGCTTGGGGCCTGTTGACGTTCCAGAGACCGCATATTGGGGCGCGCAGACGCAGCGTAGCATTGACAATTTCCCGTTTGGATCGCGCGAGGCAATGCCGATCGAGATCGTGCATGCGCTCGCGCTCGTCAAACGCGCCGCGGCGCGCGTGAACCGCGCACACGGCCTCGAGCCCACTTTGGCGGACGCGATCGAAGCAGCTGCAGTCGACATCGCAGCGGGCGCGCATGACGACCAGTTTCCGCTCGTGATCTGGCAGACCGGTAGCGGCACTCAGACCAACATGAACGTCAATGAAGTGATTGCGGGACTCGCCAACGAGGTCCTGACCGGCAAGCGCGGCGGGAAGATGCCCGTCCATCCGAACGATCACGTCAACATGTCGCAGTCATCGAACGACAGCTTTCCATCGGCTTTACACGTTGCGGTTGCCTGTGCCGTCACAGCCCGGTTGCTCCCGGCCATCGACGTGCTGGTTGATGCATTGGCCGCCAAAAGTATGGCGTGGCGCGACATCGTCAAGATCGGGCGAACGCATCTGCAGGACGCGACACCCTTGACGCTGGGACAGGAGTTTTCGGGTTATGTCGCCCAGCTGCAAGCGTGCAGAAAACGCATCGATGCCGCGCTCGACGACTGCCTCGAACTTGCGCAGGGCGGCACGGCCGTAGGCACCGGACTGAATGCGCCGAAGGGTTTTGCCGCTGATTTCGCGCGCGCTATTGCCTCGCTGAC
>JAYVVA010000071.1:0-1707 GCA_043787435.1 Sphingomonadales bacterium
GCACCGTGTCGAGCCGGGCGACCGTGAACAGCGTCTCGGCGCGGTTCGCCCCCGGCTGCAGGAAGTGCCCCGTCACTCCACCGCTTGGCCGTCGGTGACGGACCCCAGGTTGGTCGTCACTACGGTGTCGGTCTCCTTCACTTATGGATGCTGAGCTGCATACCGGCAACGATGATGATTCCGGCAGTGACCCTTCAAATCGCAATCAGGCGTCCCATAGTCGTTCTCCTCTCGTAGAGCCGACGATTGACGACAAGCGTGCGATCAGATCCACTACCCATGTGGATGATTTCTCGCTTGCGCTCAACTCGACCGGATCGCGAGCGATCCGGCTCGGGCGGCGCCTTGGGTCCAGCGTTCACCTCAAGCTTTTTGAAGACGTGGACGCAGTGTGGCTTACCCCGATTGCGCAACGTCAAGAGCTTGCGCCGAAATCGAGTCAATCGAGCGGCAAGGCGAACCCCGCGGAGACAAGGCTATAAACCACGGCTTGCCCCAAGACCGATCTTTACCCAGCCGCTTTCACGTCAAGCCGGAAGCGATGAAGGAGCGGCTCTGTATAACCATTAGGCTGTGTGACGCCTTCAAAAATCAGTGCTCGCGCCGCCTTCATGGCAATGCTTTGTGGCGTGAGTTTGCGGTAGTGCGGATCGCTTGCGTTCTGGCCGTCGACCTTGACCGCCATTCTCGCCAACGCTGCGTCGACTTGTTCCGAGGTGCAGACGCCATGCAGGAGCCAATTGGCAAGCGCTTGTGAAGCGATCCGCAAGGTGGCACGGTCTTCCATCAGGCCCACGTCGTCGATGTCCGGCACCTTCGAACAGCCGACCCCCTGATCGATCCACCGCACGACATAGCCAAGTATACCTTGTGCATTGTTGTCGAGTTCGCGCGCAATCTCCGAGGCATTCCAGTTGCGCCCCTGCGCCAACGGCACACTGAGCAGGTCGGTGAGCGGCGCAATCGCGGTCACCTCTTTCTGCCGCGCAAACACGTCGACCTCGTGATAATGCACTGCATGCAGCGTCGCCGCCGTCGGCGAGGGCACCCAGGCCGTATTCGCGCCGGCGGTGGGGTGGCCGACCTTCTGCACAAGCATATCCGCCATCTTGTCGGGCGCGGCCCACATGCCTTTGCCGATC
Organism: Sphingomonadales bacterium; assembly: GCA_043787435.1. GTDB lineage: Bacteria > Pseudomonadota > Alphaproteobacteria > Sphingomonadales > Sphingomonadaceae > Sphingomonas_O. The sequence goes on from JAYVVA010000071.1 coordinate 1,143, forward strand.
TGGGCCTTGCCGCTGAGACCACAGGCAAGACCGATCGCAACGTTGCGAGTCTCGTATGCCTTGATCCAGGTGCTGGTCTTCATCTCGCCCTTGGGGACCATAGGCCCGGCACGCATCGAGGTGTGGATTTCGTCGCCCGTGCGGTCAAGGAACCCCGTGTTAATGAAAGCAATTCGGTGCCGCACAGCGTGGATCGTCGCGGCAAGGTTCGCCGAAGTGCGGCGCTCCTCGTCCATCACCCCAATTTTGACAGTATGGCGCGCGAGACCGAGGAGGTCTTCGGTCGCGTCGAACAGTGCATTGGTGAAAGCGGCTTCTTCGGGTCCGTGCATTTTGGGTTTGACAATGTAAATACTACCGCGCCGACTGTTGGCGCCGCGATTTTTGCCCAAGATATCGTGCATGGCGATCAAGCTCGTCAGCACTGCATCAAGGATGCCTTCGGGGACTTCGGAACCATCAGGGAGGAGAATCGCCGGATTGGTCATCAAGTGACCGACGTTGCGGACGAACAACAGACTGCGCCCGTGCAGCGTGAAGGGACCGTCAGGGCCGAACCACTCTC
>JAYVVA010000072.1:0-5439 GCA_043787435.1 Sphingomonadales bacterium
CCGACGAGGCCGAAATCGGACCTTCATGGGCACGGAGCAATTGGCCGCTCCTCGACAGCGACGACCTGACGGCCGCGCTCGACCCGACGCAGATGGCGGTGGCCGTCGAAAAGGCAGCGGTCAAAGCTGGCGAAACGCTGACCGAAGCCGAGGTCCAGCGCGCCGCGTCGGACTCGATCAAGGCAATGCGAATGATCCGCACCTTCCGCGTGCGCGGGCATCTGGCTGCAAATCTCGACCCGCTTGGCCTCGCGCCGCGCCCGGTGCGCGAGGATTTACAGCCGCTGTACCACGGGTTCACGGTCGCAGATCTCGACCGTCCGATTTACCTTGGTGGCACGCTCGGCTTCGAGCGCGCAACGCCCAATGAGATCCTCAAAGTCCTTCGAGCCAATTACTGCGGCAACGTGGGCCTCGAATATATGCATATCACCGATGCCGAGGAGCGCATCTTCCTGCAGGACCGCATGGAGGGAAAAGACAAGGTCATCACCTTTAGTCCCGAAGGCAAGAAGGCGATCCTGGCCAAGGTGATCGAAGCCGAACAATGGGAACGCTTCCTCGGCAAGAAATACGTTGGCACCAAGCGGTTCGGACTTGATGGCGGCGAAGCGATGATCCCTGCCATGGAAGCCGTGATCAAATACGGCGGGCAATTCGGCGTGCGCGAGATTGTCTATGGTATGGCCCACCGCGGGCGCCTCAACATGCTCGCCAACGTCATGGCCAAGCCGTATCGCGTTATCTTTCACGAGTTCTCGGGTGGGAGCGCGAACCCCGACGATGTCGGTGGATCGGGCGATGTGAAATACCATCTTGGCACCAGCACTGACCGCGAGTTTGACGGCATCAAGGTGCATATGTCGCTGGTCCCCAATCCCAGCCATCTCGAAGCTGCCGATCCTGTGGTTCTGGGCAAAGTTCGCGCGATCCAGACCGACCGCAACGACCTGGCAGACCATATTCAGGTGTTGCCCGTCTTGCTCCACGGCGATGCGGCGTTTGCAGGCCAGGGCGTGATCTGGGAATGCCTCGGCTTTTCTGGTGTGCGCGGATACAATACCGGCGGTTGCATCCATTTCGTCATCAACAACCAGATAGGCTTTACGACCAGCCCGCAGTTTGCGCGCTCGTCGCCCTATCCGTCAGACGTCGCCAAGGGCGTGCAAGCACCGATTTTCCACGTCAATGGCGATGATCCCGAAGCGGTGACCTTTGCCTGCAAGATGGCGATCGAATTCCGCCAACGCTTCCACCGCGACATCGTCATCGACATGTGGTGCTATCGCCGCTTCGGCCACAACGAAGGCGACGAACCAAGCTTCACGCAGCCCCTGATGTACAAGGTGATCAAGACTCACCCCGGCGTCAGCGACGTTTATGCGGCGCGGCTGGTGGACGAAGGTGTCATTGACGAGGATTGGGCCGCCGAACACGTCAGGCGGTTCACGACCATGCTCGAGGGCGAATTCGCGTCGGCGCCGTCCTACAAGGCAAACCAGGCCGACTGGTTCGGCGGCCGCTGGGCTGGGCTGCACAAACCGATCGATGGCGAAGGTGCGCGGCGCAACGTCGAAACCGGTATCGAAAAGAAGCTGTTCGACGGTCTTGCCCGCACGCTGACGACAGTGCCTGACGACCTGACGATCCATCCCACGCTCAACCGCGTTCTCGACGCCAAGCGCGCGATGTTTGCCAGCGGCGAAAGCTTCGACTGGGCAACCGGCGAAGCACTCGGTTTCGGCTCGCTGCTGTCGGAAGGCTATGGCGTGCGCCTGTCAGGCCAGGACTCAGGACGCGGTACGTTCAGCCAGCGACACTCTGTGTGGGTCGACCAGACCGACGAGCATAAATATGTACCACTGTGGAATGTACCGCACGGCCGTTTCGAAGTGCTCGACTCGACGCTCAGTGAATTTGGCGTGCTCGGCTTTGAATATGGCTATGCTGGCGCCGATCCCAAGACGCTAGTTCTTTGGGAAGCGCAGTTCGGCGATTTTGCTAACGGCGCCCAGGTGATGATCGATCAATTTATCGCGAGCGGTGAAGCAAAGTGGCTGCGCGCGAACGGTCTTGTCATGTTGCTGCCGCACGGGTTCGAAGGGCAAGGTCCCGAACACTCTTCGGCACGTCTCGAACGCTATCTGCAGTTGTGCGCCGAGGACAACATGCAGGTGGCCAACATTACCACGCCGGCAAATTACTTCCACGTGCTGCGGCGCCAGATGCACCGGTCATTCCGCAAGCCGCTGGTTATCATGACCCCAAAGTCGCTGTTGCGACACAAGCGCGCGGTGTCGAAGGCAAGCGATTTCATGGGTGGATCGCATTTCATGCGCATCCTGTCCGACCCCAATGCGCCCGAGGATAGCCTTATCAAGCGGCTCGTGCTGTGCAGCGGCAAGGTTGCCTATGATCTGATGGACGCGCGCGACGCGGCCGAGCAGACCGACACGGCTATTGTGCGTATCGAGCAGCTCTACCCCTTCCCAGGGGATCCCCTGGTCGCGCGCCTGAGGCGCATGACCGGCCTCGAAGAAGTCGTCTGGGCACAAGAGGAGCCCAAGAACAGCGGTGCGTGGTTCTTCGTTGAACCGATCATCGAGGAATGCCTCGAGAAGGCAAAAGTCGTACCGAGCCGGGCACGCTATGCGGGGCGCAAGGCCGCTGCATCGCCCGCAACGGGTCTGGCCAAGCGGCATCTGGCGGAACAGGCAGCGCTAGTTGCCGACGCACTGGGACAAAGCGTGCGCGGCGAAATCCGTCGTCAGCGGAAGGGTTGAGACAATGAGTATCGAAGTTACCGTCCCTGTACTTGGCGAATCGATCACCGAGGCAACGCTTGGTGAATGGCTCAAGAAACCGGGCGATGTCGTGAAAGCCGACGAGCCGATCGCGAGTCTGGAGACCGACAAAGTCTCGATTGAAGTACCCGCGCCCGTCGCCGGCGTGATGGGTCAGCAGTTCGTCAAGGTGGGAGACACGGTCAACGTTGGCGCCGTCATCGCATCGATCGACGCCGGATCAGGTACTGCAGTGGCTGCGCTGCCTCAAGCACAGCCGGCCGCGCCCGCTGCCCCGCCCGTCGACGCCGTCGGGCCGACGCTGTCGCCTTCGGTACGCCGTCTCGTCCTCGAAAAGGGTGTCGATCCCTCGTCGATCAAGGGCACTGGAAAGGACGGCCGGTTGACGAAGGAAGACGTGTTGTCGGCGCCCGCGCCGACGCCAGCCGTCGTGACACCTCCAGCGGCAATTGCTGGACCCGCGGCTGCGACGCCCCCAACCGGCGACCGCCGCGAGGAACGCGTCCGCATGACGCGCCTGCGCCAGACCGTCGCCAAGCGATTGAAGGACGCGCAGAACACCGCTGCGATGCTCACGACGTTCAACGACGTCGATATGAGCGACGTTATGGCCGCGCGGGCACGGTACAGGGATAGCTTCGAGAAGAAGCACGGCGTTCGCCTGGGCCTGATGAGCTTTTTCACCAAGGCGGTCGCGCTCGCCGCCAAGGACATCCCGGCGGTCAACGCCCAGATCGACGGCGATGAGATTGTTTATTTCGACTATCTCGATGTCTCGGTCGCTGTCAGTGCGCCAAGCGGGCTCGTCGTCCCCGTCGTCCGCAACGCCGATAGAATGTCGTTTGCCGAAATCGAAAGGGCAATCGGCGAGCTCGGGGCGAAGGCAAAAGCCGGCACGCTGACGATGGCCGAAATGCAGGGTGGCACCTTCACAATCAGCAATGGCGGGGTTTTCGGCGGTCTGATGTCGACGCCCATCATCAACCCGCCTCAATCGGCAGTGCTCGGCCTCCACCGCATCGAAGATCGACCTGTCGTTCGCGACGGCCAGGTCGTGATCCGGCCGATGATGTACGTCGCGCTCAGCTACGACCACCGCCTGATCGACGGGCGCGAGGCCGTCACCTTCCTCAAGACCGTCAAGGAAGCGATCGAAGACCCCACCCGGCTGCTGATCGACCTGTAAGGAATCCCACAAGTGGCAGATTACGACTACGACGTCCTCGTTATCGGCAGCGGCCCCGGCGGCTATGTTGCGGCGATCCGCAGCAGCCAGCTGGGCCTGCGCACGGCATGCGTCGAAAGCCGGGAGACGCTGGGGGGCACATGCCTCAACGTCGGGTGCATCCCATCAAAGGCAATGCTGCATGCGAGCGAATATTTCGACGCGGCCGCCAACGGGACTTTCGCAAAGCTCGGCATCAAGGTGACGCCTGAACTCGACCTGCCCCAGATGCACGCCCAGCGCCTCGACGCCGTCAAGCAACTGACTGGCGGCATTGCCTTCCTGTTCAAGAAGAACAAAGTCGAATGGCTCAAGGGCCGTGCGGGCTTCGTCGATGCGCATACCGTTTCGGTCAACGCCAAGACCTATACCGCCAGGAACATCGTGATCGCGACGGGTTCAAGCGTTACCCCGCTGCCTGACGTCGAGGTCAACAACGCCGAGCAAATCGTTGTCGACAGCACAGGAGCGCTCGAACTGGCGAAGGTGCCGGCGCACATGGTCGTCATCGGCGGCGGCGTGATCGGACTTGAGCTCGGCAGCATCTGGCGCCGTCTCGGTGCCAAAGTGACGTGCGTCGAATTCCTCGACCAGATCCTTCCCAGCTTCGACGGTGAAATCCGCAAGGAAGCGAATAGGATTTTCAGGAAACAAGGGATTGATTTCAAGCTGTCGACCAAAGTAACCAGCGTCACGGTCAAAGGCAAAACTGCGACCGTGACTGTTGAACCCGCCGCTGGCGGCGCGGCAGACACAATCGATGCCGATTGCGTGCTGGTCTCGATCGGCCGCCGTCCCAACACCGATGGCCTTGCGCTCGACAAGGCGGGCCTGTCGACAAATGCGCGCGGGCAGATCGAGATCGGTCACCGGTTCGAGACCGCCGTGTCCGGAATCTGGGCGATCGGCGACGTCGTCCCTGGGCCGATGCTGGCGCACAAGGCCGAAGACGAGGGAATCGCAGTTGCTGAAAACATCGCCGGCCTGACCGGCATTGTGAACCATGACCTCATCCCCAACGTTGTCTATACCTGGCCAGAGATCGCCGGTGTCGGCCTGACCGAGGAAGCAGCCAAGGCAAAGGGCGAGGTCAAGGTCGGCAAGTTCCCGATGGCTGGCAACAGCCGTGCGAAAACCAACCACGAGACCGACGGCTTCGTAAAGGTCATCGCCGATGCTAAGACCGACCGCGTGCTGGGCGTGTGGATCGTCGCAGTCCCCGCCGGTACGATGATTGCCCAAGCCGTACAGGCAATGGAATTCGGCGCGACGAGCGAAGATATCGCCTATACCTGCCATGCGCACCCGACGCATAACGAAGCCATCAAGGAAGCAGCGATGGCAGTGACCGGCAAGCCGATCCACATCTGAAACATCGCTTGACGACGTGCAAACCTCTGTCGCAGAGGC
>JAYVVA010000073.1:0-3811 GCA_043787435.1 Sphingomonadales bacterium
CCCACCGCCGAATGGATCCTGTTCCAGGCTCGCGCGAACAAAATCGGCGTGGGCCTGCCCTAACGGTTGCGCGGCCTCGTGGAGCTGGCGGTCGACAGAACGCAGTTGTTCAAGCATCTGAGGCTCAGTGGATTGGTTGCGATTATCAGACAAAATGCGGGGGAGCATCGCATAGGCAAACACGCCGAACAGGCCTGACAAGATAACCAGCATCATCAAAACATAGGCGAGCGTGTGCACGTTCCACCCAAACCGAAATCCGGTATGCAACGTCGCGATGACGACAAGGCTCAACCCAAGCCAGACATGAGCCGACGTCCAGGTCTTGAGCGACCAGCGCCCGCGCGTCATTGCGCGCTTGCGGACACCCAAGGCCGTCAGCCACAGGATCAGTACCGCACCGATGGTCCCAAGCGTATACCCATACCACGTGCTCCCACTCGGACGGGATTCGGGATCGTGAAGCACATAGACCAGCAACACCACGAGCGACGTCGTGGCCGCAATCTTTGCCCAGCGCGATCGACCGAGCGTGAGGAAGCCTTCGTGCGCAGATGCGCGCACGCGCTGCTGAACCGAAACCCGCGTCACCATCAGCTGTCACCCCGTTCGAGACGCGCCACCGTCAGGAACTCCTCGGGCGCGACGCGAATTGCAGCACCAGTTGGACATGCGCGCACACAAGCTGGACCGCCCTCGATCCCCGAGCACATGTCACACTTGATCGCCTTTTTTACCTTTTCGACGCCGAGCTCCGCGTTGGCGTAGCTCCATTCTTTCGACGGCTCACCTGGCCCCGGACCGTTTCCAAACAACAGCCACGCAAGCAGGCTTGGCTTTTTTGGTGGCTTGGCATCCATGCGGATGACGCCATAGGGACAATTGCGCTGACAATTGCCGCAGCCAATACAGCTATCGTCGATGAAGACCTCGCCATCGGGGCCCCGGTGGATGGCATTCGGCGGGCAATCGGCCATACAATGCGGATGCTCGCAGTGCCGGCAGGACGTCGGGACGTGAAGGTGGGCGTACGTCTTGCCGGCCTCACGATCGAGGCGGCTTAGGCCTTCGTGCGAATCGGCACAGGCTTTTTCGCAATTGTCGCAGCCGACACACAGGTTTTCATCGATCAGCAGCACGTCGGTGGCTTCGCCGACGCCTTGATCGATCAGAAACTCCGCGACCCGCGAATACATATCGACCACGCCAGAAAAACTGTCTTTTTTGGCTTCAATGAAAGCGTTGACGTCCTGGCGTGCCGACATGTCGCGGCGCACCTTGTCGAGCAGCTTGGCGTTCCGGTCGAGCAACAGCCGAAAGGCGCTGCCGGGAAGCTTTATGACTTCTGATTTGATCGCTGCTTTTACAGTCGCCGTTCGCCGACCGCCCGCAATCAGCGTCATCTCGCCGACAAAGGAGCCGGCGGGCAGGTATGACAGGAACACCGGCTTGCCGCCGACCTGCTTTTCAACAACCATCGATCCGGCGCGAATGACGAAGATATCGTCACCTTCGTCGCCTTCGGTAATCACCGCCTGTCCAGCTTTGATCGCGATGACTTCGGCCGCTTCGACGACTTGGGTCACATCGTTCTTGGTCAGGCCGGAACCGAACATCTGGAGCAACTGGCGTTCAATAGAGATGCGAGTGATCGCGCGCTTGGCAGCGGGCACCTGCGACTGTAGTTTGAGCGCGGCAGTGCGTGAAATCTCGACACAGATCGAATCTTCGGCGGCCACGATCGTCGCCCCGCGCCGTCGACCCGAAATTAGGCCGACTTCTCCGAAGATCGACCCAGACTCGATCGGAATCGTCGTTCCGTCCCCTAATTCGACCAGCACTGACCCGCTGGCAATGGCAAACAGCGATGATCCCGGCGCATTCTTTTGAAAAATCGTCTGGCCACGCTTGTAGGCCCGCGCCTCGCTGTCGAGCATGAACTCTCGCATCTGGAGCGGTGACATCCCTTCGAGAATGGCAACATTTGACCGCAAGAATTCTAGCCAATCGTCGACCGACCGCTTGCCCGGCAGCCCCCTGAATTTGGCCTCGAGTATTGGTTCGTCAGCAGGTTTAAGTCCGGCATTGCCGTTAATGAACTCGACGACGTCATGGCCCTGGTTCATGCAGTGCTTGATCAACGGATACCCGGCAAGCGCCCCGATTACAAAGATGCCGGGCGCCGTCGTTTCAAACGTCGGTGACAGTTTGGGGAATGCCAAGCGATCATTCGACGAAAACTCGATTCCGCAACCTTCTACGAATCCGCGTGGTGGCGCAGAGCCCATACGCGCGATGATGCGGTGACATTTGGCACGGACTTCCCCGTCACGTGTGTCGAGCACGATGCTGTCGGGTTCGACGGCAGTGGTGTTGCACTCGGCATAAATCGTGATCCGCCCTGCGGCTTGCGCAGCGAGGAGTGCCTTGACGTTTGCGTCTTTCGCTGTCGAAAACTCTGCGCTGCGATTGACAAGGCTGACAACATTGCCCTGTGCCGCGTCGGTCGCGAGGCCGAGGGCGTTCTCAATTCCCGCATCCCCGCCCCCTATGACGAAGATATGCTCATCGTTATAGGCAGCTGGATCGTCGAGCTGATACTGGACGTGCGGCAAATGGCCGCCAGGACAGCGCATCAAATTGGGGTTCCCCTGCGTCCCTATCGCTAGAATCACGGCGTCGGCGGTGATTTCGCTGCCGTCAGACAACTTCAGCTGATACGGCGGTGCGTTGCGTTGCAACTCAGTCGTCTGCACATTGCCGTCGCGTCCGCGCGATTCTATTTTCTGGACCGACCCGGATATCGCTTCGCCCGTGCCTTTGATGGCAATAACCTCAGCCTGTTTGCGCACGGTGACGGTGTTCGACGCCGTTTGCACGTCCCAGGTTTCAAGCACGGCTTCACGCTTACCAGCCGCGAAATCAAGGTCGGCACGCAGGACAAGCTGCGACGGCGTCGCCATCACATGCTTGCCCTTTTGGTATTTGTAGATTGTGTCGCTGAGGTGATCGGTTTTTTCGAGCAGGATGTGCGACAGCCCCAGCTTGGCCGCGCGAGACGCTGCACTCAGCCCTGCGGGTCCCGATCCGACAATCGCAATGCGATAGGTTTCACCCACGGCGCGCACGTTCCCCCCAACTACTGACCAGTGCGACCTGTTTTGTGGTACTCTAGCATCGCAGCGATGTTGCGCTAGACACTAAAGGCATGAATGACACGACAGCTTCACGATTCAGCCGCATCACTCTTGTTGCGGCGGCCTTGCTCGCGATAACCGCCACGGGCATCAAGGTGTGGCGCAACCACATATCCGAGACGCTGCCAGGTCCAGCAACCGCGGCATCGCCGCAAGCCGTCCAGACGATGATCTCCTCGCTTGAGGCCAAGCTGAAAGCCGACCCGAACGACTCGGAAGGGTGGCGGATGCTCGGTTGGTCGTTCTTCCAAAGTCAACGATTTGCCGAAGCTGCGATGGCATACAAGCGCGCAGCGGCGTTAAAACCCGACAATGGCGATTATTGGTCCTCGCTCGGCGAGGCGCTGGTAACCGCAGGTTCCGGCGACGTGCCATCAGACGCCAAAGCTGCATTCGAAAAAGCTGTCGCTCTGAATCCGAAAGATCCGCGCGCGCGTTATTTTCTCGGCGTCTCGAAAGACATGGCAGGCAATCATCAAGGCGCTGTCGACGACTGGTTCGCGCTGTTGAAAGACACGCCCGCGGGTGCCCCTTGGCAAGCCGACATCCGCCGGACGATCGAAGCGGTCGGGCAAAAGGACAAGATTGACGTCGCTGGCCGCCTCGCAGCGCTC
>JAYVVA010000074.1:0-2473 GCA_043787435.1 Sphingomonadales bacterium
GCGGTCGCGTACAAGGCGATCAAGGCGATGCTTGAATTCCCAGTGCTGGTCGCCGTTGCACTGATTGTCGGCGGCATCGCCATTCTCATCATTGAACGGCTCGTGAAGCCGGCGGCGCAGGGCACCATCGAGGGGATGCCGTGGCGAACGGCCCTCATGGTGGGCTTTGTTCAGTGCCTCGCAATGATCCCTGGAGTCAGCCGATCGGGCGCGACAATCATGGGGGCGCTGTCGTTCGGCGTCGATCGAAAGACAGCGGCAGAGTATAGTTTCTTCCTTGCGATCCCCGTTATGGTCGCCGCCAGTGCCAAGGAATTGTGGGAAGCCCGCAAAGCGGTCGAAGTCATTCATTGGACCACCATCGGCGTAGGTTTTGTCGTCTCGTTCGTCGTCGCGCTGGCAGTCATCAAAGCGTTTATCGGTATCGTCAGTCGTTTCGGATTTGGCCCGTTCGCGTGGTACCGTATCATCGTCGGTACGGCCGCATTGGTATGGCTGCTCAACAAATAATACCGGTATGGGCCTATATTTGCGATAGATTTCAGCTATTTCGACCTCGCGCGGAATAACTCACTATTTATCGGGCAGGTGTACTGACCTATATTCTTGACTCGGGCAGGGATCGGGCTATCCGCACTTGACGGAGGGCGTGATGGCCGACAACCCGATGCTGAAATTCGTCGACCGCGAGCAGGCGTATCCGCACAAGCGGTCGGCGCTCGCACGCGCCGATGATTTTCGCGAAATCGCCGACCGCTACGCGATCGAAAATGCCGAGGACCAGTCGGCGCGTTGTTCTCAATGCGGGGTCCCCTATTGCTCGGTGCATTGCCCGCTGCACAACCACATCCCTGACTGGCTGCGGTTGACCGCCGAGGGGCGCCTCCGCGAGGCTTACGAACTTTCGAACGCAACGTCGACGATGCCCGAAATATGCGGCCGCATCTGCCCTCAGGACCGGCTATGCGAAGGCAATTGCGTCATTGAATTTTCGGGACACGGCGCGGTCACGATCGGGTCGGTCGAAAAGTTCATCACCGACACGGCCTGGGACCAAGGCTGGGTTGAGCCCATCCTACCGGGTCCGGCGAAACGTCAATCGGTCGGCGTTGTCGGCGCGGGACCAGCGGGGCTGACCACTGCAGAACTGCTGCGCGTGCGTGGTTATGACGTCCATATCTATGATCGACACGATCGGGCCGGTGGATTGCTGACCTACGGCATTCCCGGTTTCAAGCTCGAAAAGCCCATCGTCATGCGCCGTGTCGAACGGCTGCGCGAAGGTGGCATCATATTCCACCACAACTTCGAGGTCGGCCGAGATGCGACCCTCGACGAGCTTCGTCAGCGTCACGACGCCCTCCTCGTCGCGACCGGCGTGTACAAGGCACGCGCGATCAGAATGCCCGGTGTCACTGTCCATGGCGTGATCGAGGCGCTCGATTATCTGACCGCGTCGAACCGGAAGGGCTTTGGCGATGTTGTGCCTGCCTTCGATGACGGTGACCTAAATGCCGAAGGCAAGCACGTCGTCGTCATTGGGGGTGGTGACACAGCGATGGATTGCGTCCGCACAGCTGTCCGGCAGGGTGCGGCATCGGTGAAGTGCCTCTACCGACGCGACCGTGCCAATATGCCCGGCTCCCAGCGCGAGGTCGGCAACGCCGAAGAAGAAGGCGTTGAATTCGTCTGGCTTTCAGCGCCCGCGGCAATCGACGGCAAGAACAAGGTCGCGAGCGTCCGGGCAATCAAGATGCGCCTCGGACGTCCCGACGCCAGTGGTCGCCGCGCGCCCGAACCCGATCCCGGCAGCGAATTCAACCTTGACGCTGATTTGGTCATCAAGGCGCTCGGTTTCGATGCCGAAGATTTACCGAAGCTGTTCGGCAGCGCGGACCTAGGGGTGACCCGGTGGGGAACGCTGCGAATCGACCACAAAAGCATGATGACGTCGCTCGACGGCGTGTTCGCGGCCGGCGACATCGTGCGTGGGGCAAGCCTTGTCGTCTGGGCGGTTCGCGACGGACGCGATGTGACCGATCACATGCACGCGTATTTGAAAGCAAAGGCAACAAGCCAAAGGAAAGCGGCGTGAACGTAAACATGGCGCTTTTCGCACTCACCGTCGCCGCGCCTTTATCAGCGCAGACCGTCGTCGCGACCTCAGCACCGCTGGTTGCCCCGCTCGCCATTGCCCCGCTCCCCGTCGCAGCCTCGCCGGCGGCAACAGCGATCGCCGCCAAGCTCTTTCCAGACGGCACGTATCGAAAGATATTTGGCGACAGTTTCACCACTATGGTGTCGGGCATGGTTAATGAGCTGGGCGACGTCCAACTTGGCGATTTCATGAAGGCCTATGGTGTCGATGCGACGGCCGAGACCAAACTCGACAAGGCGACGCTGAACAAGATTGCGGCACTTATAGATCCTGCGTTCAAGGATCGAACGCGGCTGGTGGTAACCGCCATGCTCA
>JAYVVA010000075.1:0-2488 GCA_043787435.1 Sphingomonadales bacterium
TCTTCGCCGGCACCATAGCGCGCGATGAACAGTTCGCCGTGCCCGCCTTCAATAGCGACGCTGGTGTCGGATTGCAGTCCGTCGCTTGCGGCGATCAAGGCGAGCGAGACAAAGCCTTCGACCGGAACGCCCCAGCCGAACCCGAGCGCGCGAGCGGCGGCGACCCCCACTCGGATACCGGTAAAACTTCCCGGCCCCACATCGACGCAGATTGCGTCGGCTCGACCCCCGCGTTGGAGTGACGCGATCATCGGCAAAAGGCGTTCGGCGTGGCCGCGCCCGACAATTTCATGCGCAGCATCGATGACCATACCATGCTCGATCAGCGCGATCGAGCAGGCCGTTGTCGCCGTCTCGATCGCCAGCAGCCTCACAGCACGGTGTTGAAGCGCCCGAAACCGGGTCGCGGCAGTCGTCCAAAGATTGTCGACGGGTCACCGTGGCCGAGCGTCGCGATGAAGTTTGACTTAACGGTCGTGTCGGTAAAAAAATCGGCATCGACGCCTGCATTGTTGAAGCCCGACATCGGCCCAGTATCGAAGCCGAGCGCGCGCGCGGCGGTGATGAAATAGGCACCCTGAAGCGACGAATTGCGCATTGCGGTCGTCGCGATCATCGCATCGTTGCCGGCAAACCAGCTGCGGGCGTCGGCGGGCGGGAACAATTCGGGCAAATGCTCGTAGAATTCCATATCCATGCCGATGATCACCGTTACCGGCGCCTTCAAGATTTTCGCACTGTTGGTGTCGCTCGCGTGGGCTGCCAGTTTTGCCTTTGCGTCGGAAGTTTCACACCATACCAGCCTCGCGGGCAGGCAGTTGGCCGACGTCGGGCCGTACTTCATGAGCTCCCAAATGGCGTCCATCTCGGCGTGGGTCACAGGTTCGTCGGTGTAACCGTTATAGCTGCGCGCTTTGCGGAAAAGCTGGTCGAGTGCGGCGTCGTCAAGTTTGGGCATGGGTTCTCCGGATAGCGGTTAGACGGCAAGGACTTCGGTGACTTCGGGCACATAGTATTTCAAGAGCGATTCGATGCCGCCTTTCAGCGTTGCGCTAGACGAGGGGCACCCCGAGCACGCACCCTGCAACTGTAGAAAGACCTTGCCTCGGGTAAATCCGCGATAGACGATGTCTCCGCCATCTGCCGCCACGGCAGGACGAACGCGTGTTTCGATCAACTCCTTGATCTGCTCGACAATGTCAGCATCGGCAGGGTCGTCCGTGAAATCGGACTCGACCGGTACCGAAATTCCCGCGGCGTTTGCGTGTTTGAAGAGCGGCATGTTCGCCGAGAAATGATCGAGCAGGACATTCAATGCATCGGGTTTGACCTGCGCCCATTCCGACCCTGGGGCGATCGTCACCGAGATGAAGTTTTGACCGAAGAACACGCCGGTCACATCGCCCAGACTGAATAGGGTTTCGGCGAGCGGCGAGGCCGCGGCTTCTTCGGGCGTGGCGAAGTCGCGCGTGCCCATATCCATGACAGTGCGTCCGGGAAGGAATTTGAGCGTCGCGGGGTTCGGCGTCGTTTCGATTTCGATCAGCATAACACGCATGTGGGCCGGATGGCGCGACGTATCAACCCGCGCACGTCTCCAAGTCTGTAACCTGATGCTGATTGGCGACGTAATGGTCATGACAGGCCGCGATGATGCGGCGTGCATGGCGGAGACGACTAGGAAATTTCAAGCTTCGATTGCTCTGGCGCTCGTTGCGACTGTCCCGTGTCCGTTGTTGCCCCAGATGAAATCAGATGGTGCAATGGCGAACACCGACGCAATGATGGCGCCCATGAAACCCATGACTGCCGCCGGACAGGGTCGATCGGCCAAGTGTGCGAAAATGAAGCCGGCGGTCGTAAAAAAGAACGCAAGGTGCGCCAGAATATCGGGAATGCCGTCTGCGCCGCACATACAAGTGGCCAGGTACCGGCCTCGCAGGGTCGCTGTTCACCACATAATCGCCGACACCGCGGCGCCAGTGCTCGGTCTTCTTGTCGGACGGGCGGCCCCGCTGCTTTGGACGACGATCGTCAGTGCTTTTCAACCGCCATTGTCATTCGGTCTGCGACAAACATTTTGAACAATACGAAAGCGACGAGTCCGACGCCTGCACTGGCAACGTGAATCAGCCAGAAGGTTGGTGTGGGGAGCGTCGAATAGAGGCCACCAATCCAGCCCACGATGGCGTTCGCCGTAAAGAAGGCAAGGTAGTAAAGACCAATGACAGTCGAATTAATCGACCTGGGTGCGACCTTGGTGAATAGCGCCAAGCTTACTGGCAGGATGTGAGCGAACCCGATCGAGTTGAGCAGGTGAAACATGAATGGCCAGAACAATCCGATCTTGCCTGATCCCTGGGTGAGTGCTGCCATCGTCAGACACAGCCCTCCCGCCATAGTGAAGCAACTCCCGATGATCATCTTGCCGAGCTCGTCGGGTTCTCCGCCCTTTCGCGAGCTTCGCCAATTCCAGAATGCGGCGACG
>JAYVVA010000076.1:0-11284 GCA_043787435.1 Sphingomonadales bacterium
GACGTCAGGATTGCGTGACCGAACCGGCTGTTGGGAATTTTGCCGACGACGATCTCGAGCCCCTCGGAAAGACTGTCCAGTTTTGCCGCGCTATTGGCGTAATGCAACGGAATGGTCAGCAAGATGCGGCGTGACTCGATGCCGTGGAAATTTCGCAATTGCTGCTCGAGCAGCTTGTCGTTCGACATGATCACTTCTTCGCCATCGAGCGAACGAATGCGTGTCGTTTTCAGGCCGATTGCTTGGACGCGACCCGTAACGTCCCCAAATTTGATGAGGTCGCCGACGGCAAACGGCCTGTCGAAGAGGATCGACAGCGCGGCAAACAGATCTTTGAAGATGCCCTGTGCAGCGAGGCCGATCGAAATACCGCCGACACCAAGACCCGCGACAAGTCCAGTTACATTCACGCCAAGGTTGGACAGGATGAGGATGATTGCGACCGCGAACAGTGTCACTGTAACCAGGAGACGGATGATGTTGAGTGCGCTGCCCAGCGACTCACGGCCGGTTGCGCGATGTTCAATTGACCCGATAACCAGCTCGCGGGCAAAGATCGCGGCCTGCAGAGTAGCGATAATAACAAAGACGAAGTGAATGGTCTGCGCCAGATCAGCAGGCGCATGGGCATAGGTCGCGACAATTTCGGCGGCGACCGCCACCATGAACCACAATTTTGTCTTGGCGAGCGCCTTGCCGAACACGCTGCGCCAATGATTGCGTTCAGGATCGCTTGCGCAGATTTTTCCACCCAGCGATTTCGCGCAAAGCAGAAGTGCCACGATCGCCGCGCCCAGGATCGCTGCAATCGCGACCTGAGTACTGTGGTTGAAGATCCAGTAGAAACTGTCATGCCAAAGTTGCTGGACGCGCTCAGCCAAAGGCGGATCCGGGAGATCGACGACGTTTTTCATCAAGCAGCTTTGGACAGTGCCGCTCCGCTTTCGTCAAGCAGCGCGATCAATGTGCGCTCCATCGGCGACAGCCAAACGGTCGTGCGCGGTAGCCGTGTGGCGCTGAAGCCAGCGTCACACAAAGCCACGACATGGGGATGGACATAGGATTTCGGGCGATTGCAGGTGTGTTGCCAAGCGCTTCGGCAACGGGCGTAAGCATGTCACATAACTTGGGGCCTGTCCCTTTCCTGCGGGTAGCCACAATATATTCCAGAGTGGTCACGCTCGCACTCCAGGTACGAAAATGCTTGGCGGTGAAGTCGTCGCCAGTGGCTTCCTTGATGTATCCGTTCACGTCCGCTGAACCGACCGCACACCGCGTATTGTCTTCGCCAAGATACTGGAAAAGGTTCTGCCCAGCTAAATCCTGGACACGCCGGACCACTCTCAGCAATCCCTTGTCGGCCAGTGCCAATTTGCGCAGCACGCCCAACTTGGCGCGGGATTGGAGGCCCAGCTTGCTTCCCGAAACTTTCGCGTGGCGGGTACGCAAGGTTGTCGCGCCGAAACTTTTGTTCACCTTGGAATACCCTGATTCCCGATCCCGATACGACCGATGTCAAGCAACCGAACCGCAGCAGCAATAATGGTATCTCGGGCTGTGGCTTTGCCTGCCAGATGCCGGTCAACCTGCGCGCGCAGCAGCGGTAGGGCTCGGCCGAAATCAGCGCAGCGATCGTATTTCGCGGCTTCCCGCGTGGCACGGAAATCGAGGTGGTACCGGTATTGTCGACGTCCTTTGGCATAATAACCGATTGCCTCGATGTGACCGTGGCGACTTGGACAGAACCACGAGTCGACATAGGCAGAGGGCAGGGCGATGCGGTTTAGTCGATTGATTTCGTCACGGTCGGTGATCCGCTCAGCCTTGGCGTTGGTGTAAGCCGAACCGTTCTTGAGGTTGCGGCGAGCGATGCCGGGCATTTCGGGGTCGATGTAAGCGATTATGTCTCGGCAAATGCGTCAACGGGTCGCAGGGTTCCCCGTCGGCAAACGGTCCGCGCGCTCATTGCCGCCGCCGAGCCAGCGTCGCGCGGGAAGCTCAACGGCGTGATAGAGCGCGAACGAGGCGCAGAGTGTCACGCCCAGATAGATGACTCCGATCGTTATCGGAACTGTCTGGGGATCGGTTACAAAGAAGATCTTATAGACAGTCCACAGCAGGAAATGCGCAAGATAGGTCGAATAGCTGATTTCGCCGAGCGCGACCGCAATCCGCGATGACAACGGGTTGTGTGACCACGTCGAAGTTGCCGCAAGCAGCGGGACGAGTGCTGTGAAAGCGAGCGGGACCGCTAGCGTTTCTGGCAGCAACGCGTTTCCCCACAACGTAAAGCCCGTGGCAACGACAAGTGCCGAAAGAGCGATCATCCAACGGTTTTGCCACTGCAGCCACAAGATGCACATCGCGACACCGCAGCTAAATTCCGCAAGGCAGCGCCACAGACCGAGCGCGGCGATGTTGTGCCCGAGCGTCGTTGCGCCATTCGCCGCATACAGCCGATCAAGAGCTAGGATGAGCACGAGTGCAAAGCCGCCGGCGGCCGCTGGTGATGGCGTCAGACGCGCTAGTCCGGTCGCGGCAAACGGAAACAGAAGGTACGCGGCGAATTCCGTCGAAATCGACCAACTGGGATCATTCCACGCGATATCGGGCGTAAAGCCCCAGTTCTGGATGAGCAGCACGTGCAGCGGCAGTTCGTTCCAGCGGTAATGCGGCGGGACAGACCGACCAGTCGCGTGAACGACAAGCGCAAAGGCAATGGTCGCGGCGAGGACGACGAGATGCAGTGGCCATATTCGCGCAATCCGCTTGCGCCAGAATTCCGGGGCAGCGGCGATACCGTCGTTGCTGAAGCGTCTTTCCCAGGTAAGCCACAGCACAAATCCCGATAGTACAAAGAACAGATCGACCGCCAGATACCCTTTGGTAAAAACCGCAATTACGGGGGCGGGCAGGGTGTAGATCAGTCCACCGCGGATATGGTAAAGGACAACGAGCCACGCGGCGATTCCGCGCACGCCTGTTAGGGCGTCGATCTGACGCGCGGCGTTCACCGTATGCGAGTCCATGCCGGGGCTGTCTGGACCGCGAACAATAAGGTCGCCGCCTGGCGGGCGTAGGTTGCAAGCCCGATCTGGAGGCCGATCAGCATGAAAATGAATGGTTGGAAGGCGATCCCGACAAACAACGCGCCGACCAGATAGATGATATGGGCTTGGAGCAGTGCGCTCGCCAAGCCCGAAATCCACATCGTTTCGGCAATCTTACTTGCGCGCGCACGTAGCCGCTCCATGCTGAATAACCCGCCGAGATGGATGGCGAGCCAGATCACTAGACCCGGATAGCCCTGTTCGCCGAGCATCTCGAAATAGGCACTGTGATAAGCCCGAGCCTGATCAAACTCCACAGTGCTCGTGACGTCGGTCTGATTGCCGGCTTTTTCTTCACTAACCTTATCGATGCGCAGCTTGTTGCCACGATACGCATCAAAGCCACCGCCGAAGGGATGATCTCTGGCGTAACCGATGGTCCACTTCCAGACGGCGACGCGAGTCGAAGCGGAGCTGTCAGCCTTGTAGCTTTGGATCGTGTCCATCCGTTTGGTATAGCTGTCCGGCAAATTGGGTATCGCGATTGCAAGTCCCACGCTCACGATCGCCAGATAGAGCAAGCGCTGTCGGCTGTGCCGCAACATCAGCACACCGAGCACGCCGATACAGATCAAACCGGTACGCGCCTGCGTACCGACAGGGATCAACAGACAGGCAAAAATCAGCGCGCCGGCAAAAAGTCTGACCCGCCAGCTGGGCGGATAGATTGTCCCGAAATTTGCAAGCCAAAGTATGACGGGAATGATCGAAACGGCGACGGCCGCGAGTGTACTGCCTTCGTAGAGTCCGTTATTCTGTGAGACCATCAAGTTGAGGACGCCGTAGCCGCCACCTGACGCCAAAGTCTTTATGCCGCCAACGATGATGATCGAGCTGGCGCACAGCACCATGAACAGTGCGAGCGCCTCGATGCGCAGTCGGGTACGCAAGGTGAGTGGGAGAAAGATGGCAAAAATGAGCGCCTTCCACACCCAGTCCCATTTCGCGAGCGCGTCGAAAGGAAAATCGGCAACGCTGGTGGTGACGCCGCAATAGACGAGCAACAGGAAAAGCAACGCCTGACGCGGCGCGATCGTCATCCCGCGTTTGTCGTCGGTTACCGCCCAACCGACGAACGCCAGCCCAAACGCTATGAGCGAGACAGGTACACTGTTCAGAAGAAAATAGCTAAGCCGTTGAGGCGAAACGATATCTACATAAGCGTAGGCGAGCACGAACAGAAAAGGCCGACGAAAGCCAAGCCCGATCAACGCCAGGAGGAAGCCGATGAGGGCGAGATCGTGCATCTATTTCCGACCCCAGCCGCGCTCGTTTTCAGGAAGGGCCGTGTCGTCGTTCAGGTCGGCGCGGTGCAACAGGCGCCACGCCGCATACAGCAGGAGCGCATGCGTTAAGCCGAGCGAGAAATTGTCGATCATTGTTGCCTGCCCGCCTTGTCTAGGTGCGACATAATCGAAGGCGGTTGACGTGACCTTAAGTTTGACCGTGGCACTGGACGACGATGCGAATTCTGCACGTCCTCGACCACAGCTTGCCACTGCACAGCGGCTATACGTTCCGGACGCGCGCGATCCTCAAGGCGCAGCAAGCGCGCGGGTGGGAAGTCATGGGAGTGACCGGGCGCCGACATTATCTCGAGGGTCCCGACCCCGAAATGGCGGATGGGCTCGAGTTTGCGCGAACGCCCAAAGGATGGCAACCACCCAGTCCGCTCGGTGAATTGGCCGAGATCAACGCCTTCTCGCGAACTATCGCGCTCGCGATCGAGCGTTTCCGCCCCGACATCGTT
Source organism: Sphingomonadales bacterium (assembly GCA_043787435.1). GTDB lineage: Bacteria > Pseudomonadota > Alphaproteobacteria > Sphingomonadales > Sphingomonadaceae > Sphingomonas_O. The sequence continues at coordinate 4,861 of JAYVVA010000076.1, forward strand.
CACGCCCATTCCCCCGTGCTTGATGCCCTCGCGGCCCTCAATGCCACGAGGGCGCGGAGGCTGCCGCTGGTGTACGAAATTCGTGCATTTTGGGAGGACGCCGCGGTCGGCAACGGCACTGGCGTAGAGGGTAATGCGCGCTATCGCCTAACCAAGGCGGTCGAGACCTGGGCTGTCAATCGTGCCAGTGCAGTCGCCGTGATTTGCGAGGGGCTGCGCAACGACCTGATCGAGCGCGGCGTCGAAGCGGATAAAATCGTGGTTTCGCCGAACGGCGTTGACCTGACGCTGTTCGGAAAGCCTGTTGCTGCCGACCCTGCGCTTGCCGCTGAGTTCGGCCTGACCGGTGCGGAAGTCGTCGGTTACATCGGAAGTTTCTACGACTATGAAGGCATCGACGATCTCATCGCGGCGATGCCTGAGGTGGTGGCGGCACGTCCGCTCGCCAGGCTGCTCTTGGTCGGCGGTGGGCCCATGGAAGCGCGGTTGCGCGCCCAGGCGGCTGCCTCAGTGGTTGCCGACAGGATCGTTTTCGCCGGGCGAGTCCCGCACGATCAGGTCGAGAATTTTTATGCGCTGACCGACGTGCTTGCCTATCCTCGCAAGCAGATGCGGTTAACCGATCTGGTTACGCCACTCAAGCCGCTCGAAGCCATGGCGCAACGGCGGCTGGTCGCGGCGTCGAATGTCGGTGGTCACCGCGAGCTGATCGAAGACGGCGTGACCGGGACCTTGTTCGCACCCGGACGGCCCTCATCGGTTGCAGCGGCACTGATCAATCTATTTGCTGACCGTGCCCATTGGACGACACGGCGGAACCGGGCCCGCGCATTTGTTGAAGCAGAACGTAACTGGTCGTCAAACATTGCGCGTTACGAACCGGTTTACCAAAGGCTCGTGGCTGCACGGGCGCGATAAGGACCGGCGTATGGCCAAGAAGCGTTCCGTGATCCAGCGTCTCCCGCTGATCCCTGTTTTTGCCGTAATGTTCGGCGCGGCGGCGGCTGTCCTAGTTGCTTCAACCCCCCAATGGCTGTTCGACGCGACAGTTGTCTCGTCTGGGTTGAGCAGAATACTGCCGCTGGCCCAGCCGCCACTCGGGATCACGGCTCGCTTGCTCGCTGCCTTTGCTGTCTTTGCGCTTATCGTTCTGGCGGTCTGGTTTGTGGGACGCGCCGTGGAAAGACTGTTCTCAGCTACGCCTTCGCGCAAGAACAACGAAAGCCACTACGCGCTTGAGCCGGAGGAATTTACGCCGATCGGACCATCGCTGGAGGCGCGGCGTCGCCCGATTTTTGCTGACCGCGAACTGGGCGCGCCGCTGATGTCTGACGAAGCTTTGGCAACGGCGGCGACGTTTGCCGAAGCGTCTCCGGCGTTTGATCCCCCAGTCTTTCCCGACGAGCCGCTCGAAGAGAAGCTGGTCGCGACGCAGGCGCGGGACAACGCCCCGCGCGCTGACTCCGACACCCCCGCCCCAGCTGAACATGTCACGCTCGAAATGCCGCTGGCCATTGACGAATTCGATGTCTCAACCTGGTCCGATGAGGCCGCTACGTTGCCCGGCGAGACCAGTATCGACGCGTTGATCCGTCGGCTGGAGGCAGGTCTTGCCCGCCGCGCAGCCCCAACTCCGCCTCACCCTGGAGTTCCAGCGATTGCCGCTCCCGCAGCCAATCCACGCGACTGGTTGGTTCGCGAGGTGGATAGCGCATCGTTCGGTGAAGATGCTAACCAGGCGCTCGGTACATTGCGCCGCATGAGGGGTTGATGGGGCGGTTTTAACCGCTGACATTTGGCGGCTCGCGCGGCGGCGTTCCGAAGCAAGTTCGACCGTGGACGCCCATGGGCTCGGAAAAAAGTCGCGCGCGAGAGCTGCGGTTGCTGCCTGCAAGTGTCGCACGCGGCAAGGCTCGCATGCCATCGATTGTCCGCGTATCTGCGGGATGAACGGGGCGGAAATCCAGCGAAAGCAACGCTATTTTCGTCGACGGCAGCGACGCGGGCGATCGTCGCCCTGATGGCCTGGACGCCTATCGGAGTGGCGGCGCACTCATGCCGATCGCGATGACAGCGACAGAGGGCCGGTTTGGGCAAGGACCCCGATAATTTCGGCCATTGTCATCCCCATTTTCGCCCGCCCCGTATTCGCACTATGATGCCTGGGGGCGGGTCGGATAAGGGTTGGGCTGACGTCCTATTGCTTCGTCAGCGACTCAACTTTTGCGAGATCGATTGCGGCTACGGCAGCTTTGAACATCTCGCCTGATGCAGCTTTGCCCTCAGCCTGAACCATCACTCGGTCACCAACGAGCGTGCCATAACTACCTGTTTTATCGGCACTGTCATATTTCTCGGTCGTCATTCGGCCGTCGACTTTGCCGACCCGTTCATAGCTCGTGGCGTTCTGCTTCGATGACTGAACGTTGAAAGCTCCGCCGAGCGACGCAAGCCCGCCCATCGCGCCCATGTCGGTGATCGACACCCTCAGCTCATTGTCGCCCGCGCCATAGTGGGCCTCGGCGTTAGATCCACCGATTCCGACAGCGCCGGCAGATTGACTTTCTATCGACGTTCGGGGCAATCCGTTTAATGCCGTCGGCAACAGACTCGCGAGCACCCCTGGTGCGATAACTGGTATCGTTTGCCCGCTCTTGCTTTGCGCAACTGCCGCTTCCATTTTCCTGCTCGCTTCATCTAGCTTGCTCGCGTCAACCGAACCAGCCCCCGGGATGCTCAGCGTTCCCGAAAAAGTAGTTGGACGACTTTGCAATATGCCGCCGCCAAACAGAGCTACTGCGGGCGCGGTGACAAGTCCGATAACAAGTGCTGCCGCGATCATCGCCACAACAACAACTGCCGTGTAAACCCCTGCCTTGTCCTGTGGCGCGTTCATCAGGACCGGGAGGCCGAGGTAAATCAGATAGAGGCTGTATAATACGCCGAGCAAAGCAAAGAAGCTGAGTGCGGGCAGGATGCCGAAAATGCCGGCAACCCAGCCGGCGGTACCGCCGTAGGCAGCAACTTTGAATGCGGCTGTCTGATTTTTTACCGCGCCAAATTGCGGAGCAAGCGCATTGATCACGAGCGCAAGGACGAACACCATGATCAGCGTTAGCACGTAGCTGACCAGAGCCATCGAAACCGCGCTCAGAATCGATGGGCGATAGGTTATGCCTAACGCACCGATACCGAATGTCAGCGAACCGATCAACGACGCTAGGGGGCCAATGGCCGCCAGCGGAATGACCTGACTCTTGTAGATTCCAGAAATGTTGGAGGCCTCTGCTTTGATGACTGGCCATTCTGTTTTTGGCGACATCAGTATCGCCTTGACCCGCGTGATCAGCGCGTTGTCCACCCGTGGTGGTCCGATGTCGCTCATGTTTAGTCCCCTTTTGCATTGTGAGGGCTGTGTTCGTTCCAGCGTGGGAGCGACTCCGTTTTCTCGAACCTGTCTTCCCTACCCTGGCCGCAGGCAGCTGTGTAGCCCAGCTGTGTAGCACCAAAGGGCGTCCGCAACTTGTAAGGGGATGGCGGTCGGAGGGACGGCCATGTCGGTGAAGACCTAAATGTGTTTTGCTGCGATGGCAGCAGGTCAGGCTGTCTGCAATTCCGCGACATCGTTACCGTGTGTCATTCTACCTCGTGCGCGTGGATCGTGGCATGTCAGCCGGGCCTGCGACCGCGGCAAGGGGTAGTTCGATACGATGGAGCAGCGTCGTCAGTTCTGGTTCGGAACGTAAACAGGACAAAATAGGCGACGGGATCGCGTAACGGCCGCGCCGCGCAAAGTATTTGCCGGAGCACCACCAATGCCGCGGTGATCCGTTTGCATCGACGGTTGCCAACGCTTGCCCGCTTGCCTAAATGCCACGCGTCGGTCGGGACGTAGCGCAGCCTGGTAGCGCATCACACTGGGGGTGTGGGGGTCGCAGGTTCGAATCCTGTCGTCCCGACCAATTTTTCTTTCGAAAAGCTCCAACGACCGCCAAAGTTGGCACAACGGTTATTCGATAACACTGCTAAAATAGTGAGTCATGGTGCTGGAAGCGTTCGGGCGCTGCCGTCGAACCGCGGTAGTCATCATAGCCGGTTTATTGGCCATCACTCACGATCAGCCAACAAAATATCGGTGACCAAACGAGTCGCCAGCAGCCGGAAGTCGCACGCCGCTGTCCGATATTGCTGTCCACTGTCTATGAACGCCGAAGCTCGTTCAGCTGTCGGATCGAGCATGTCTTTGTCTCGTGGTCCAGCCACGGGGACGACGATGCCGGCAGACGGCGCAAATGAGCGCAGGTACTTCAGCTTCCAGTCTGGCGGATTTGAACCCGTCACGGCTGTACGGGAACCTGAAGCTGGCGCGCGTTGACCGGGTTTTGAGTGGTCGTGCGAATGACGCCCATCTACCGGTCACAGGTTCGCGCCAGCGCCAGAGCGCAATCGATTTCTTGGTAAAGACGTTGACCCAAGATGCGCGGCTCGCACCCATCGCCAGCACCGATGTAATCGTTCGTGCGTGCGGCCGCACTGAACGAGTACCACATTAAAAAATCATCCTCGAAAAGCCGACAATGTGCCAAGTCGAGGTTCTGCGGGACATGCTCCATGGATTGTTCACCAAAGCGCTTGCTCGGTTGTTGGAGATTGCTCCGCGTACTGTTGAGATGCACCGCGCGGACCTCATGGCGGCACTCGGCGCCCGCAGCCTCGCACAAGTGCTCCATTTGACGCTCGGTCTGGCGTTGCAACCGCTCGAGCGAGGGGAGATACGTCTGTCGGAATCGATTGTATGCTGCACTGTGAACGACGAGCGGCCTTATGCGCCGCGGCCAGCTTAAAGCTGGCGGTCCCATTGGAGCACGCCGATCCACAACGCCAACAGATTAGTCAGGTAATGTGCATGGGGGGCAGCGTCGCCCAGGTTCCGAGCCGATCCGCCGCATCCAGTGACCCTGGTCGCACGGTTGCGCGGCAAGCCCCCCTCTGTTAGGCGCCCCGCTTTCCTGTTCACGGGCTAAAATTCAAACAGATGTTTATTTCCCCAGCCTATGCGCAAGCAGTCGGTGGTGCAGCGACCTCCGATGGTATCAGCCCCTTCCTGATCCAGATGATGCCGTTACTGCTCATTTTCGTCGTGTTCTGGTTTTTGATTTTTCGCCCGCAGCAGCAGCGCGCGAAGGAACAGCGTGCCAAGCTCGCCGCCGTCAAAAAAGGCGACCAGGTAGTCACCGGCGGCGGTTTGATGGGCAAAATCATCAAAGTTGATCCCGACACTGTCGAAGTTGAGATTGCGACCGGCGTGCGTGTAAAGGTGGTCAAGGCTACGCTCGCGGATGTCGTCGCCAATGGACCCGCCAAGGCAGCGAACGACTAAAATGCTCGATTTCCCGCGTTGGAAAGTCTGGTCGATACTTCTTATTCTGATCGCGGGTGTGTTACTCGCGATCCCCAGCCTCATGCCCGAATCGACCGCAAAACAGCTTGGTATCCGCGCAATGCCGCGGATCAATCTCGGGCTCGACCTTTCGGGAGGCAGCCATTTGCTGCTCGAAGCCGAAACCGGCGACGTTGCCAAGCAGCGGCTCGATCTCATGGAAGATTCGGTTCGCACGGAAATGGGCCGCGCGACGCCCGCAATCGAGATCGGCGATATCTCTACCTCGGGCGGCGCGCTGTCCTTCTTTTTGCGCGATGCCTCGCGGGTGGATGCAGCGGTTGAAAAGTTAAGGACTTTGACCAGTCCTGTCGGTTTGACTGGTCAGCGTGACTTCGATGTGCGGGTCGTCGATTCGTCTCGCGTTACCATGACGCCGAGCAGCGCCGGGCTGACCGCTGCTGTCGAAAGCGCAATGCAGGTTGAGACCGAAGTCGTGCGCCGCCGCATCGACGAGCTGGGCACCCGCGAACCGACGATCATTCGACAGGGCGCCGATCGGATCATCGTTCAGGTGCCGGGCCTGCAGGATCCCGAAGCCCTCAAATCGTTGCTCGGCAAGACCGCCAAGCTCGAATTTAAACTTGTCGACGGGGCAGCCGATCCCGCCGAAGTCGCCAAGGGTAACGCTCCGCCGGGAAGCCAGATTCTTCCCTATCCACGGTCTCCCAGCGGCTCGCCCGTGATTGCCGTGAAACGGCGTGTCATAATCAACGGCGATGAGTTGTCAGACGCGACGCAGGGGTTTGACCAGACGTCAAACTCGCCAGTTGTGAATATCAAATTCAACAGCCAGGGGTCGCGCAAATTTGCCCGCGTGACCCAAGAGAACGTCAACAAGCCTTTTGCCATGATCCTAGATGGCGTTGTGCTTTCTGCGCCAAACATCAACGAGCCTATTCTGGGTGGTTCCGCGCAGATTACCGGCAATTTCACCGTCCAGAGCGCCAATGCCCTGTCGATCCAGCTGCGCTCGGGCAAGTT